>JAWVCV010000285.1:0-2627 GCA_033858115.1 Gaiellaceae bacterium | reverse complement strand
TCGCCGTGCCGGGGCGGCCCACGACGAGCGGCTCGTTCACCGCCCGGTAGCTCGCGTCGGCGTAGTGCAGCCGCTCGAGCGAGCCGTCGCCGAGACCCGCCTTGATCGCGGCGGCCGCGACCCGATTGCCGAGCGCGGCTGGGGAGTCGCCCTTCTGACTCGTGAACCCAGGGCTGAGGCAGAGCGACGCCATTGTCGCCCTCAGCGCATCGAACGTGGTCTGCAAGCCCGCCCCCTGCGCGTACCGCCAGAGCAGGATCCGGTACGCCGCGTAGCTGATCGCCGTCTCGCGTGCGGCCTGCACGTCGGCCGCGCGGTGCTTCTCTCGCGAGAAGTAGCCGTCGGCGGTCCGGTCGTACGCGGCCCACGCGTCCCACATCGCCGCCGAGAGATGGAAGAGGTTCCGCGCGTGGGTCGTCGGAGCGGGCACGTCCCGCCTGATCGCGTCGAGGACCGCCTCGTCCCAGACGCGGGCGACGGAGTGCCCCTGCAGGCTCGGCTCGCAGGCGGAGAGGCGCCACGGCTCCTCGCGCACGGCGACGACGCGATTGGCTGAGATCGTTCGGAGGCGGGTCTCGCGGCCGTCCGGGAAGCGCACGATCAGCTCGGCGACGGTCGTCGCGTCGCCGAGCCCGAAGTGGACTCGCGGATCCTCCGACGAGAGATAGCTGCTGCCGGCGTGCACTTCGCGGACGAGCCGGCGTCCGTCCGGGAGCACCGCCGTCACTCGGGCACCCGGGTGGAATCCCGGCAGAGCGACCTCGAGCCAGTTGCCGCCGGCGCCGGCGCTCTTCAAGAGGACGATCGAGCCCCCGACCGAGTTGATCGCCACGTCGAGCCTGCCGTCGTTGTCGTAGTCGGCGACCGCGAGCCCTCGGCCGACGACGCGGGGGAGCGCGGCGACCCCGACCGCTCCGCCCGAGTCAGCGAACTGCCGGCCGGACCGGTTCTCGAGCACCTGGATCGGCTCCGCGTTCCGGACGAGGCTCGTCACGGGGATGGAGCCGTTCGCGAGCACGAGATCGGGGTCGCCGTCGAGGTCGAGGTCGGCCCAGGAGACGCCCCACCCCGTGAAGGAGCGGCCGAAGGCGGCCGCGAAGCCGGGCCGCCCGTCTGCGAACGAGGCGCCGTTCTTGCCCGCCGGCACGCCGGTGAGGACCGCGTGCTGCTGCCCGCGCGAGTTGGTGACGAAGAGGTCCGTCAGCCCGTCGCCGTCGGCGTCTGCGTCCGCGACGCCCATGCCCGCGTTGGGGTCGGCGGCGCCGGCGCTGCCCGCGCGCTCCTCGAAGCGGAAGCCGAGCCCGGCCGGATCTGCCCTCGCGCCGCCGGGCCAGGCGACGTTCTCGTACAGCCGGTTCGGGTCCTCGTCGTTCGCGACATAGAGATCGAGTCGGCCGTCTCGGTCGAGGTCGGAGAAGATCGCGCCGAGGCTGTGATCGAAGCGCGCCGCCTCGAGTCCCGCCTCGCGGCCGACCTCGCGGAAGCGGCCCCGCCCCAGGTTGAGGTAGAGGAGGTCGCGAACGCCTGCGTGGCTACCCGGAAAGCCCGAGCTCGAGCCCGCGATGGGCGCGTTCAGGTCGGTGTACCCGCCGACGAAGAGATCTGGCCGCCCGTCGCCGTTCACGTCTCCGACGGCGGCCGACGTCCGCCAGCCGGAGGCGGCGACGCCGGCGGCGGCTGCGCCTTCGCGGAACCTGCCCCGCCCCGCGTTCCAGAGGAGCGCGGACGTCCCTGCGGCGGTGACGTAGAGATCGGTGTCGCCGTCCAGGTCGAGGTCGGCCGCCACGCAGCCCATCCCCCTCAGCGCGAGAGCCGCGCCGGAGCGGCGGCTCACGTCGACGAACCTTCCCTTGACGTTGTGGAACAGAGCGCTGCGGGGCAGGCCGCCCCGCCCTTGCCAGGCGGGAGCGTCCCGCTCCGAGTAGTTGTTGACGACGAAGAGGTCGAGCCAGCCGTCGGCGTCGTAGTCCAGCCAGCAGAGCCCGCTCCCCATCATCGCCACGGGGTCGGCAGAGACCCCAAAGCGGAATGCGCCCTGGCGGAAACGGAGGCCGGCCTGGGCCGTCACGTCGCGCAGCCGGACCTGCGCGAGCTCGCCGGCGGCAGCGGCGCTCCGCGGAGACGGCGCTGCGCCCCCCACCTGGAGGACGCCGCCCAGGACGATGGCAGCCGCAAGCACTGCGATCAGGCGCCTCCCACCCATGCAGCCAGCGTACTCCAGTCATGCCTGCACTTCGCAACGCGCGACTATGCTCGCGCGATGGACACCTCCGCCGTCCTCACCGACGAGGCGATCGAGTTCCTGACCGAGCTCGAGCGCCGGTTCGGCCCACGCCGCCGGGAGTTGCTGGAGGAGAGGCACGCGCGCGCAGCACGGCTCCGTGAAGGCGAGCTACCGGACTTCCTGCCCGAGACGAAGGAGGTGCGGGAGGGCAAGTGGCAGGTGGCGCCGGTCCCGGCCGAGCTGCAAGACCGCCGCGTCGAGATCACCGGGCCGGTGGACCGGAAGATGGTGATCAACGCGCTCAACTCCGGCGCGAAGATGTTCATGGCGGACTTCGAGGACTCGAACTCGCCCACGTGGCAGAACTGCATCGAGGGCCAGGTCAACCTCACCGACGCTCTAG
>JAWVCV010000284.1:0-2763 GCA_033858115.1 Gaiellaceae bacterium | reverse complement strand
ATAAATTCAGCGAGCCGGGTGCGCTTTCGTCCGCCACTCCGACGAACTTTCGGCTTCCGCCTACGGCCTACCGGAGTGGACTCGACCTAATCGCGTCCCGTGCTCGCTGCAAGGGGGAATCTAGGGCCTGGCGGAGCGAGGGTCAAGGCCTCAAAAACCGGCGCGAGCGCAAATTGCGACTTTTTCTTTTTGGCGCAGCGCAATTGCCATCTACGCCTTACGCCATAGAGAAGAAAAACCCGAGCGAGGCGTCGGCCTCGAGCTCGGAGACCGACCCTAACCGATCGCGAGGGAGCCCGGGAGCGAAGCGACCCTTCAGGGGTCTTGGCGCGAAACGGATCCGCTTCCGCGGATCTGCTTGCGCCAACCGATCGCGAGGGAGCCCGGGAGCGAAGCGACCCTTCAGGGGTCTTGGCGCGAAACGGGATCCGCTCTCGCGGATCCCGTTTCACGAATGCGCCCAAAAAATAAATTCAGCGAGCCGGTGGCGATTTCGTCCGCTCCTCCGACTGACGTTTCCGCTTGCGCGTACACGTCCTCCGGTGGAACCTCGACCTAATCTCGCTCCGTGCTCGCTGCAAGGGGGAAGGTACGGCGTCGAAGGCCGGCCGTCAAGAGCTCGCGGAGGAGGCGGTGCGCAAATTGCGACCTTTTCTATAAACAACGGCTGTTTTTGCCGTTCTTAGCGAACGCTCTAGTGGCCGATCGGAAGGATGCGCCCTGGCCGAGGAGCAGAAGAAGGAGGCCGCGGGAGACCAGGAATCTATGCTGCGCGACTCTGGCCCACAAGGGCGGCTCGAGCAGGAAGTTCACGCAAAGAGCGGGTTTCGAGAAGGAGTGGCATGGTTGGACTGGCGGGGAGGCACATCGTCGTGAGCGGCGGCGGCGTCGGCATCGGCAAGGCAATTGCGGAGCGGCTCGCTGCCGAGGGCGCGACCCTGACGCTGCTGGCGCGCAACGTCGAGCGGCTGCGCAAGGCCGCCACGGAGGTTGGCGGCGGGGCGATCGGGTGCGACATCCGCGACCGCGCCCAGGTCGACGAGGCGTTCGCCGTTGCGGCGGCCGAGCGCGGGCCGATTCACGCGCTGGTTGCCAACAGCGGCCTCGGCGGACCGAACGAGGACGGACCTGACGACCGCTTCGACGACCTGGTCGCCACGAACCTGGCCGGCACCTACTACTCGGTCCGCGGGGCGCTGCGCCACCTTGCCGACGGGCCGGGCACGCGGCACGTGGTCGTCATCTCCTCGATCCTCGCCCGGATCGCGGTCGGCGGCTACACGGGCTACAGCGCCTCCAAGGCCGGCCTTCTCGGCCTCGTCCGCTCGTTCGCGGCCGAGCTCGCGAGCGCCGACGTGCAGGTGAACGCGATCTGCCCCGGTTGGGTCGACACGGACATGGCGTGGGAGGGCATCGACGGTTACGCGGCGGCGACCGGGCGGACTCGCGACGAGGCCTACGGCGACGCGATGCGCCAGGTCCCGCTGGGCCGGATGAGCCGTCCCCAGGACATCGCCGGCACCGTCTGCTGGTTGCTCTCGGACGACGCGCGTGGGGTCACCGGCCAGGCGATCGACCAGAACGGCGGCGCCTGGGTCGGGTGAAAAGGAAGCGGAGCCCGCGGCGAGACGTTGTCAGCAATGTGACTACGCGCGTCCACTACGCCTGGGTCGTGGCCGGCGTCGCGTTCCTGTCCCTCGTGATGGCGTCGGGGTTCCGCTCTACAACGGGGGTGCTGCTGATCCCGCTCCACCAGGAGTTCGGCTGGAGCCACGAGACCATCGGTCTCGCCGTGGCGCTCAACTTGCTCTGCTTCGGTCTCGGCGCGCCCTTCGCAGCAGCGCTGATCGAGCAGGTGGGAGTGCGACGAGTGGTGGCGTCCGCGCTCGGAGCGATCGCCGTCTCGGCGCTGCTGACGATCCGGATGACCGAGACGTGGCAGCTGTTCCTGCTCTGGGGGCTCGTCAACGGGCTCGCGACTGGCGCGGTATCCGTGCCGCTCGCCGCGATCATCGCCAACCGTTGGTTCGTTGCCCGGCGCGGGCTCGTCACCGGACTGATGACTGCCAGCTACGCCTCGGGGCAGCTGGTGTTCCTACCGGGGCTCGCCTGGCTCGCCGGCTTCGACTGGCGCTGGGCGGCCCTGGCGATCGCGATCGTCGCGCTCGTTCTCGTCCTTCCGGTCGTGCTGCGCTTCATGCGCGACCGTCCGGAAGACGTCGGGCTGCTGCCCTACGGCGCGGAGGAAGGCTGGGAGCCGCCACCCGCTGCCGGGGCGCCCGCGTTCGGGGCGGCGCTCGACGCGCTCTCGCTGGCGATGCGGTCGAAGACGTTCTGGCTGCTGGCGGGGACGTTCTTCGTCTGCGGCGCCACGACCACGGGGCTCGTCTCGACGCACCTGATCCCGGCGGCGCACGACCACGGGATCACAGAGGTGACGGCAGCCGGGCTGCTCGCCCTGATCGGCGTCTTCGACGTCGTCGGCACCACGGCGTCCGGCTGGCTGACCGATCGCTACGACCCCCGGCTGCTGCTGCTCGCCTACTACGGCCTGCGTGGCATTTCGCTGCTGGCGCTGCCGCTCGCCTTCGACGCCGCGAACGCGGCAATGCTCGCGTTCGTCGTCATCTACGGGCTCGACTGGGTGGCGACGGTGCCGCCGACCTCGGCGCTTGCGACTGCGTACTTCGGGCCGCAGGCGGGCGTCGTCTTCGCCTGGATCTTCGCGGCGCACCAGCTCGGCGCGGCGGCGGCGGCCTGGGG
>JAWVCV010000283.1:0-6682 GCA_033858115.1 Gaiellaceae bacterium | reverse complement strand
GAGACGAGGAGGTTGACGTCGACGGCGAGCGAGCGCAGCTCTTCGGGGCAGGCGGTCGGGACCGTCACGGAGTGCGGCAGGCCGCCGTCGCTGCCTGCCCTCAGCTCACGACCGAGCTGCGCGATCGGCAAGGCCACACGACGGCGGATCATGGACGTTGCGGCGAGGAGCAGCAGCAGGCCGAAGCCGATGATCGCGAACTGGCGCTTCTCGAGGCGCGACTGCGCCCCGAGTGCGGCCGCCTTGTCCTTCCCCACGGCCAGGACCCAGTTGACGCCGGTCACCCTCGCCTCGCTGTAGAGACGATCCTTGCCGTTCAGGTCCTGGCGCTCCGCGGTCCCGGGAGTGGACGTGAAGGGCGTGCCGTCGAGCGACGTGCCGATCCACCGCTTCGGCTCGATCGAGTGGGCGAGGACGGTGCGGCGGTCGCCGGTCGCCGCCATAACCACCGCTCTGTCGCCGCCGTAGCGCGCGGCGAGCTGGCCCCCGAGAGCCGTCAGGTCCAGGAACCCTGCAACGACGCCTCCCGCGATCGGCGCGGCCACCACTGCCACCTGGTGGCCGGACGCGGGATCGAGCACGGGTGCGGCGAGATGCTGCCGCTCTCGCGCAGCCTTCAACCATTGGGCGGTCCGGTAGAGGCCGATGCGCTCGCTTTCAGGCGGCAGCCGGGACGAGCACATCGGCGTTCCGTCCGCTCGGATGATGTCGACGTGGCCGAGATCGAGGGGGCGACCTCGACTGGAGCCGAAGCTCAGTGAGCAGCCCGCGGGGTTCGCGAACACCTTCTCGATCCCCGGCGTCGCGGCAAGGCCGCCGATGTTCTTCTCGAGAGACGCGAAGTCCTCGCCAAGCTGCCTCGCCGCGCCGTGCGCTGCGAACGAGGCGGCCTGAAACGACTCCGCGCGGGCGTCTCGGCCCGTCTGGATGTGAACGAATGCTGCTGCGGCGCCGGCCACCGCTATGAAGGTGGCGATCAAGGCCAGGAAGTAGAGCCGGAGCGAGAAGTAGCGCTGAGCCCGCGTCCCGTCAGGGCGCGTTCTGCGTGCACGCCCGGCTTCGAGGCGGTCGCGCGCGAGTTCGTAGGCGGAGGGCACAGGCAGTAGCCGGAAGAGAGGTCGCCATGGACAGACAGGTCTGTAGCGCAAAGGAGAGTAGCACCCCGCACAGCACTACGTCGTCGGCGAATGGTTCGATCGCGAACGCGCTGGATGACTTCAGGGCCGCCGCGTGCGGCGCGTCCTGGAGGTGATCCGCTGCCTCGGCGAGCAGTGTTAGTGGGATCAGGCGACGCGCGCTCCAGCGCCAACGTGCCGGAGCCGGATCCAGTCGAATAGAGAGAAGGCCCATACGGGATTCGAACCCGTGCCGCCGCCGTGAGAGGGCGGTGTCCTAGGCCACTAGACGAATGGGCCGTGGCGAGGCGCCAGTGTAGCTGACCGATCTGGAGCGAAGCTTTACCAAGCCCTTGCCTTGGCCTGGCCGGCTGCTGGGGAGGCTCCGGGCATCCTCGTCTCATGAGCGAAACGAGGAGGAACTGATGCACAAGCTTCTGATCGGGCTGATCGGCGCAGCTGTGCTCGGCACCGGCGGCTACGCCGCCGCGGCCGGGCTCGACGACGCCCAGCCCGCCCGCACCGTGTCGATCTCGGACGTCACGACGACCGGGACGACGACGGACGACACAACGACGATCTCGAGGACGACTACCGCCCAGACCACTCCTGACGACATCGTCGTCGGAGGCGCCGGCACCACCACCGGTGGCGGCAACGTCGACATCTCCGGCCCCTGCGACGAGGCCGAGCATGCGAACGACCCGCGCTGTGCGGGCGGTGCTGCTGCCACCGGCGGCGACGACGACGACCGCTCGGGTTCGAACTCGGGCTCCGACGACGACGACGACGACCGCGGCGGCGACGACCGCTCGGGCTCCAACTCGGGCTCGGGTCACGGCGGCCACGGTGGCGACGACAACGACAACGACGACTAAAGGAGAACGACCGATGAATCGCATGAAGCTCGGCCTGCTGACCATGCTCGCCCTGATCGTCAGCTCGATCTCGCTCGTCGCCGTCGCGCAGAGCGCCGGCGTCGCGCAGGCGGTGCGCGTCACCGAGGTGAGCAACGCGATCCGCTTCTCGGCGAAGCCGAAGGCGGGGATGGTCAAGTTCCAGGTCCGCAACGCCTCCGGCGACGCCCACGACTTCTGGCTCCGCGGTGGCGGCAAGACCTGGAAGACGCGGGTGCTCGTGGGCGGCAACGGCTCCGCCATCACGGCCACGCTGAAGAAGGGCGTGCGTTACAGCTTCTGGTGCTCGATCAGCGACCACCGGCAAGACGGAATGAGTGGCAGCTTCGTCGCTCGCTAGCTTCCCGACCTCAGCTGCGGGGAGGCGCCCGGAACCCCCGGGCGCCTTCGCGCGTGCCGGTGGAGGGCAAACTGCAGTCATGAACCAGACGAAGCGCACGATCCTGCTGGTCGAGGACGAAGAGTCGATCACGACGCCGCTCGCGGAGGCGCTCGAGCGGGACGGCTTCAAGGCGGAGGTCGCCCACACGGTCGCCGACGCGCTCGCCCGTGCGAAGACGCTCCGGCCCGACCTCGTCCTGCTCGACATCGGCCTTCCGGACGGCTCCGGCCTCGACGTCTGCCGTGAGCTGCGCAGCTCGTCGAGCGTCCCGATCATCATCCTCTCCGCGCGCGGAGAGGAGACCGACCGCGTTGTCGGGCTCGAGCTGGGCGCGGACGACTACGTCGTGAAGCCCTTCAGCGCCCGCGAGGTGATCGCCCGCGTCCGCGCAGTCCTCCGGCGCACGGCGGCACCTGCCGGGACGCTCGACGCACCGATCGAGATCGGGGCGGTCAGGCTCGACCTCTCCCGGCGCACCGTCACGCTCCACGACCGCCCGCTCGAGCTCGCGCGCAAGGAGTTCGACCTGCTCGCACTGCTGATGCGCGAGGCGGGCACGGTCGTCCAGCGAGAGCGCCTGATCGACGAGGTCTGGGACGTGAACTGGTTCGGCTCGACGAAGACGCTCGACGTGCATGTCAGCGCGCTCCGCAAGAAGCTCGCCGACGACGCATCCGCGTCGCGCTACATCCACACGGTCCGGGGCGTCGGCTTCCGCTTCGCGTCACCCGAGGAGATCCCGTGAGCCTCCGGCTGAGGCTCCTCGCGGCGTTCGCATATGTGCTCGTGCTCGTGCTGATCGCGCTCGAGATCCCGCTCGTGCTGAGCCTCTCGAGCCGCATCGACGCCGAGGTGAAGGCGCAGGCGGCCACGCAGGCGCAGGTCGTCGCGGCGGCCGCGTCCGCCCGGATGGCCAACCCGGGCCAGCTCGCCTCGGTGGTCGAGCAGGCGGGTCGCGGCCTCGGCGCGCGCGTGATCGTCACCGACCAGCGTGGCCGGCTGCTCGCCGACTCGGCGGGAACCGGACTGCGGCTCCAGTCCTACGCGAACCGGCCCGAGATCGCCGCAGCGCTGTCGGGCCGCTCGGAGCAGGGCCGGAGGCAGAGCGACACGCTCGGCGGCGAGCTTCTCTACACGGCCGTGCCGATCCTCGACGGCGGCCGGCGAGTCGGTGCGGTCCGGGTGACGCAGAGCGTCACGGAGGTCGGCAAGCGCGTGCGCCGGAACGTCCTCGTCGTCGTCGGCGTCGGGCTCGCGGCGCTGGCGCTCGGGCTTGCGCTCGCGTGGGTGCTCGCCGGCTCGCTCGCGCGCCCCCTGCGCGCGCTCGCGCAGACCGCTCGCCGCGTCGAGGAGGGCGAGCTGGACGCCCGGGCCGAGGTGACGGGGGCGAGCGAGCAACGCGAGGTCGCGCTCGCGTTCAACGACATGACCGAGCGGCTCGGCCAGGTGCTCGATGCGCAGCGCGAGTTCGTCGGCAACGCGTCGCACCAGCTGCGCACCCCGCTCACCGGCCTGCGGCTGCGACTGGAGGCCGCCGAGCTGAAGGCGAAGGATCCGGCCGTCCAGCAGGAGCTCCGGCTCGCCGAGGCCGAGGTCGAGCGTCTGACCCGACTGCTGAACGCATTGCTGACGCTCGCCCGGGAGGGCGACCGGCCGACGCTGCGCGCCCCGGTCTCCCTTCGCGTCGCGGCCGAGTCCGCGCACGAGCGGTGGTTGCCGCGGGCAGAGGCGAGCGGACATCGACTGGAGCTCGACGGCGACGCCGAAGCGCTCGTGCGTGCCGGGGACGAAGACGTTGCGATCGCCCTCGACAACCTGATCGAGAACGCGCTCGTCTACGCGCCCAGCGGCACTCGCGTGACCGTCTCGTGGACCGCCGACGGGCGTCTGGCGGTGTCCGACGAGGGGCCTGGTGTGCCGGCTGGGGAGGAGCGGCAGGTCTTCGAGCGCTTCCGCCGCGGCCGGACCGATCGCCCCGGCACGGGGCTCGGGCTCGCGATCGTCGAGACGCTGACGCGCAGATGGGGCGGCTCGGCCTCGATCCGAAACCGCGCTCAGGGCGGCGCGCAGGCGGAGATCGTGCTGCCGCTCGACCGCAGCCCTCGACGGGACCTGGAGGAGATGAGGACATGATGCGGACGATCGTGCTCGGCTCGCTCGGGCTCGTGCTGGCCGTCGCCGTCGGCCTCGGCGTCCACCTGATCACGCGGGCGACGATCTCGCTCCCGGTCGTGCGCCTCGACCCGGCCGCAGAGCAGCTGGCGCCGCCCGCGGCGGCGACAACGGCGAAGCGGACGACGACGCAGGAGACGGAGACGGCAGCGACGACGACCGGAGGCGGCGACACGGGGATCGCAACGAACGACGACTCCGGCAAGGGCCGGGGGCGCGGCCGCTCCGGCGACGACTCCGGCGGCAACTCCGGGAAGGGTGGGGGCGACGACTGACGTAGGATCTCGGCGTCGTGGCGACGGACAAGGAACGTGAGAAGCGCCGACTGATCCTGCGGGCCGCGATCACCGTGTTCGCGCGGTCCGGCTACCACACGAGTCGCGTCGCCGACGTCGCGAAAGAGGCCGGCGTCGCCTACGGCCTCGTCTACCACTATTTCGGGTCGAAAGAAGACCTGCTCGAGACGATCTTCCGGCGCACGTGGAAGCGGATGCTCGAAGCGGTCGAAGCCGTCGAGGCGGAGGGCGCGCCCGCCCGCGAGCAGCTCGCCGCGGTGGCGAAGATCGTGCTCGGCGCCTGGCAGTTCGACCCCGATCTCGTGCGCGTCCTCGTCCGCGAGGTGGCGCGCTCGCCGCAGCTCGGCCGCGAGGTGGACGAGATCGCGCATGCGTTCGCGGCGCTCGAGCGAATCGTCGCGCGCGGCCAGGAGCGTGGCGAGCTGCGCGCCGACGTCGACACGCGACTCGCGGCCTGGGTGCTGTACGGCGCGCTCGAGGAGATCCTGACCGGCTGGGTGTTCGAGCGTCTGCCCGCGGAGCCGGCGGACGTCGAGCACGCCGAGCAGACCGTAGTCGGCCTGCTCACCGATGGCCTCGCCGTGGACTGACTCGTCAATCAGTTTCGATTGATTCATCAGTCAATTCGAACTGATATTCAGGTTGGTTTAGGAACCGAAATGCAGCGGTAGGACTTCCCGGTTTTATTCGCTCGCCTGCGTCGGCGAAGCGTCAGGGGTTCACGCTCGCTTCGGGAGGGATCTGAATGAAAAAGCGTTATGCAGCCGGCCTCGCCGCGGTCGCGGCGATCCTGCTCCTCGGCCCCTCGATGGGCGGCTCCGCCCCGGTGGCCACCTCCGCGGAGACGTATCAGGTCTGCGGCCGGGTCTTCCCGGACCCGCACGCGTACTGGCCCTCGCCGGCGCAGGCGCCGGCCCGCTCGCCGTTCGCCAAGGGCAACGCTGCGTGCGCCGCGGTCGACTTTCTCTCCTACGCCGACATGGTCAAGGGCGTCAAGTACCTGGAGACGCTGTTCCCGCAGTTCGTCGAGTTCTACGAGCTCGAGCGTGCCTTCGGCGACGGCTCCGACTGCACGAGCTCGACCTCCAGCGCCGACCTGTGCTCGGCGGGGCTGCCGCAGCAGGGCGTCCCAGCCGGCCGCGAGCGCTCCTCGCTCTACCTGCTGCGCGTCACGGACGAACGGGTCCCGGATACGAGCAAGAAGTTCTTCACGTTCCCCCTCTCGATCCACGGGATCGAGCGCGCCGGCGCCGAGGCGGGCGTTCGCGCCGCGGAGGACCTGGCAACGTGGGCCGCGTGCGAGGCCGGCGTCACCGCTGCGCCCGTGAGCTGCGCGAAGGAAGGCGCGATTCCGCATCCGCTGCTCGAGACGACGCCGCAGCAGAGCGTGACGGCCGGCGACGCGCTTCGGCGCTCGGCCGTTTACTTCGTCTTCGCCAACCCGGACGGCTGGCGGCGCGGCGATCTCGACAACGGCGTTCGCTTCTTCCAGCGCTACAACGGCAACGGCGTCGACATGAACCGCGACTGGCCGACGATGGGCTTCACCTTCCGGCCGTACACGCCGTGGTCGGAGCCCGAGACCCGCTCCTTCGGGAAGGTGATGAAGCAGATCCGGCCGAAGTGGGACGGCGGCATCGACCTGCACGGCCAGCTGATCGACCGCGCGTTCTCGTTCACGCTCCTCGGCGCCGGCGAGCAGGACTACGCGAAGAACCAGCGCATCCTGCAGACGGTCAAGGGCGCGTGGGCGGACGCGGAGCAGCGGCTGGCCTGGTCGCCGCTGATCAAGCCGAACAC
>JAWVCV010000282.1:0-2969 GCA_033858115.1 Gaiellaceae bacterium | reverse complement strand
GGCCTGAAGGTCGCGATCTCGCTCGCGGTCATCGGTGCCGTGATCGGCGAGTTCGTCGGGGCGGAGGCAGGGCTCGGACACGTGATCATCGCGTCGGGAAGCAACGTCGACACGTCGCTCGCATTTGGCGCGATGGTGTTGCTGGGAGTGCTCAGCATCGGGCTCTTCTACGCGCTCGTCGGCCTGGAGCGCCTGCTGGTCCCCTGGGCCCGCCACGAGGAGCGCTAGATCACCGTCGTCTCGTTCGACCCGCTCGATCCCGGCCAGCGCGAGGACCCGTTTCCCGTCCTCGCCCATGCCCGCGATGCGCAGCCGGTCTTCTACGCGCCGCAGTTCGACCTCTGGGTTGTCACGAGATACGACGACGTCCTCGCCGTCGTCAAGGATCACCACACGTTTTCTTCGGCCGGAGCGCTGAAATCGTCACCCGAGCCCTTCCCGCCCGAGGTCGAAGAGGTGCTCGCGGAGGGCTGGCCGGCGATGCCGTACATCATCGAGGTCGACCCGCCGCTGCACGAGCGAATCCGCGGCCTCGTCACGAAGGCGTTTACGCCCAAGCGCATCGCCGAGCTCGAGCCGCGCATCCAGGCGATCGCCACGGAGCTCGTGGACGACCTCGCCCCGCTCGGGCGCGCGGACGTGATCGAGAGGCTCGCGTGGCCGCTGCCGCTTCGCGTTCTCGGCGAGCTGCTCGGCTTCCCCCGCGAGGACCTGGCCCAGCTGCACGAGTGGGGAACCGACTGGCTGCTGCTCCAGCAGCCGGGAACGCTCGAGGAGCGCGTCCGACACGCGCGCGGGCTGGTCGCGCTGCAGCACTACATGGTCGCCGCGCTCGAGGAACGCGAGCGCGAGCCTCGCGACGACCTCCTCGGTGCGCTCATGGCTGCGCGCGCCGAGTCCGACGAGCCGCTCCCGCTGGAGGCCGTCGCGGGGCTGCCACTGGACCTCGTCGTCGCCGGCCACGTCACGGTGACCCGGGCGATCGGCAGCGCGCTTGCGCTCGTGTTTCGCCATCCCGCGCTGCGCGGCCACCTCCTCGACCCGGAGGTGGCGCCGCTCGCGATCGAGGAGATCCTCCGCCTCGAGTCGCCGGCGCAGGGGCTCTTTCGAGTCACGACGAGACCGGCGGAGATCGGCGGCGTGGAGCTGCCGGAGGGCGCCCGCGTCATGGTGCACTTCGGCTCCTCGAACCGCGACGAATGCGTGTTCGCCGACGCCGACCGCGTCGCTCCCGACCGAGAAGGGCTCGGAAAGCATCTCGCCTTCGGCAAGGGCGTCCACTTCTGCATCGGGGCCCCGCTCGCGCGGCTGGAGCTCAAGATCGTGCTGCCGCTGCTGCTCGAACGCCTCCCAGGACTGCGCGCCGCCGGCGAGTTCGAGCGGGAGCCGGTCTTCTTCGCGCGGGGCTTCCAGCGACTGGTGGTCGAATGGGACGTCTAGAGACGGGCCGAGATCAGCGCCCATTCCGGTGTGCGCGGGTCGATCACGTCGAAGTGGCCGGCGCCGGGGAGCGTCAGGAGCTCCGCGCCGGAGGCCGCAGCGAACGCGCGGCTGTAGTCGAACGGCACCCGGTCGTCTTCGGTGCCGTGCGCCAGCAGGACGGGGACGGTCAGCGGCAGGCGACGCATCGGGTCGGCGTCCGCCGGAGGGTCCGGGCCTGCGAACTCGACCGCGGCGCCGGCGCCGATGCCTTCGAGCGCCGCCCGCGCCAGATCGGTGACGCCGGCGAGCGAAACCGCCTTGTCGATCTTCCCCGTGCCGGAAGCCCACAGCACGAGGTGCCCGCCCGCGGAGTGGCCGAGCGCGACTCCAGGACCCGTGATGTCGAGCACCGCCTCGACGTCGGCGAGGGTGTCCGCAAGCCCGGTGCGCCGGTACTCGACGTTCCACGACGTCCAGCCCTTCAGCGCCAGGTCGACCGCGATCGCGCGCGTGTTGGCGCGGGTGAAAGCAGGGCGCCAGAAGCCGCCGTGCACGACGATGGCGGTCCGACTCCCCCCACGCCGCACGTCCGCGACCTGGTCAGGGTGCTCGCCGTAGGCAACCGTCTCGAAGCCCGGCTCGCGCTCGTCGGCCCAAGCAGCCAGGCCGGCGAGGAAAGCCTCGAGCTCCACCGGAGCAGTCTATGAGCCGGGAGGTCGCGATCGTCACGGGCGGCGCCCGGGGACTCGGCCTCGCCTACGTCGAAGGCCTGAAGGGAGCCGGCTTCGACGTCGTCGTGGCCGACCTGAGCGAGAGCGATGCGGGCGACCTCTACGTGCGCGTCGACGTGAGCGACCAGGACTCGACCGAGGCGATGGCGGCGGCCGTCGTCGAGCGGTTTGGGCGCATCGACGTCCTGATCAACAACGCCGGCTACTTCACGCAGATCGTCAAGAAGCCGTTCGACGAGCTCACGATCGAGGAGTGGGACCTCGCCTTCGCCGTCAACGTGCGCGGCACCTGGCTCAGTTGCCGCGCGGTCGCACCGACGATGAAGGCACAGCGCAGCGGCAAGATCGTCAACACGTCCTCGATGACAGTGCCGAGCGGAATCCCGGGCTTCCTCCACTACGTCTCGTCGAAGTCGGCGATCGTCGGGCTGACGCGGGCGCTGGCTCGAGAGCTCGGCGAGTGGGGAATCTGCGTCAACACGATCACGCCCGACTACGTGCCGCATGACGTGGAGTACGCCGGGCGTCAGCCGGAGATGGCCGAATTGCTCGCGAGCCAACGGGCGTTCAAGCGGGATCAGGTGCCCGAGGACCTCGTCGGCACGATCCTCTACCTGGCGGGACACGGCTCCGACTTCGTCACGGGCCAGGATTTCTGGGTGAACGGCGGGCGGCTCTTCAACTAGCCGGCGCGGCCAGAGCGCGCGTGGCGTCCTCGAGATCGGCGTAGACGGCCGTCGCGACGAACACGGTCCATGGGTGAGCGGGCGTTCCACCCGTGTAGACGATCACCGGCAAGCCGCGGCTGTGTGCGTA
>JAWVCV010000281.1:0-2964 GCA_033858115.1 Gaiellaceae bacterium | reverse complement strand
GTCTCCGGGACCCGGGCTCCGCGCGGAAGGCGGGTGGCGAGCTCGTGGCCGAGGCGACTCGCGAAGATCGTCCCGAAGAGCGCGACGCCGATCGAGCCGCCGATCTGTCGGAAGAGGATCGAGCCTGAGGTTGCGACGCCGATGTCTCGCCGGTCGACGGCATTCTGGACGGCGAGCACGAGCACCTGCATCACGAGTCCGAGTCCCAGGCCGAGCACGGTCGCGTAGGCCATGGCCGTCGTCGCGGGCGTGTCGACGTGCAGACGGGAGAGGAGAAAGAGGCCGAGCGCGGTCAGGGCGGTGCCGGCGATCGGGAACGGTCGGTACCGTCCGAAGCGCGAGATCAGTTGCCCGCTGAGGATCGAGGTGATGAGCACGCCGCCCATCAGCGGAGTCAGTTGGAGACCAGAGCTCGTCGGGCTCGACCCCTTGGTGATCTGGAGATAGAGCGGCAGGTAGGTGACGGCGCCGAAGAGAGCGAGGCCGACGATGAAGCCGATCGCGCTGGTGACGGCGAAGGTGCGGTTGCGGAAGAGCGAGAGCGGCAGGATCGGCTCGCTCGCACGTCGTTCCACGACGACGAAGGCGGGGAGGAGCACGGACGCGAGCACGATCAGCGACACGATCTGCACGGAGCCCCAGGGCCAGGTTGTTCCGCCGAGGCTCGTGAAGAGAACGATCGAGGACAGGGCACCGGCAAGCAGGGCGGCGCCGAGATAGTCGATCGTGTGCTCCCGGTGCTCGCTGCGGGCATGGAAGGCGACTGCGATGACCGCCAGCGCGACGGCGCCGATCGGAAGGTTGACGTAGAAGATCCATCGCCACGAGAGCTGGTCGACGAAGAAGCCGCCGAGGAGCGGCCCGATGATCGTCGACACGCCGAAGACGCCCCCGAAGAAGCCCTGGTAGCGGCCGCGCTCCCGCGGCGGAATGATGTCGCCGACGACAGCGAGCGTGACCACCATCAGTCCGCCCGCGCCGAGGCCCTGGATCGCACGGAAGGCGATCAACTGGACCATGTTCTGCGCGAGCCCGCAGAGCGCGGAGCCGCCGAGGAAGATCACGATCGCGGTCTGCAGGACCGTCTTGCGGCCGTAGAGGTCACCGAACTTGCCGTACAACGGACCCACGACCGTGGCGGAGAGGAGGTAGGCCGTCACCACCCACGAGAGGTGCTCGAGCCCTCCCAGCTCGCCGACGATCGTCGGCAGCGCGGTGGAGACGATTGTCTGGTCGAGCGACGCCAGCAGGAGAACGAGCAGGAGCGCCCCGAAGATCAGCCGAACCCGCGGCGCTTGCTCCGTCACCTATGCACCATAACAGAGACACATATGTCTCAGCCGTCGGTATGCTCTCTACGTGGCCGCTCACTTCCAGCTGAAGACCAGCGCGGCGATTCTCGAGACGGCCGCCCGCCTCCTCGCCGAGCGCGACGCGAGCATGGTCGAGATCGCCGCCGCCGCCGGGGTCGGTCGAGCCACCCTCTACCGCCACTACCCGACCCGCGAGGCGCTACTTGCAGCACTCGCCGCCCAGGCTCTCGACGAGCTCGCCGAGCGGATCGCCGACGCCGCTCTCGAGCAGGCAACCGTCCCTGAAGGAATCGAGCGGCTCGCGCGCGTCCTCCTCACCGTCGGTGACCGCTACGTCGTCCTGATCCGCGAACGCGTCAAGCCGGACGAGCAAGACGCCGACCAGAGGCTCCGCAAGCCGCTCCGGGCGCTCTTCGAGCGGGGCGCGCGGGAACGCACCCTCCGTTCCGACCTCAGCCCCGAGGCTCAGGTCAAGCTCTTCGCCAGCATCATCACCGGCGCCCTCCAGGCCGACCTTCAGCGGGAGCTCGGCATCGAGCAAGCCGCAGCAACCCTCAGCTCGTTCTTCCTCGAGGGCGCGCTGCCCCGAGCTTGAGCGCCTCTGGCTCTCATTCCCATCTCATGCCGGCTTCCTACCGTGCAAGGCGCCCAGTAGGACAGCGAAAGGAGAACGATGAGCAAACAGGTCAAGAAGATCGCAGCCGGCATCGCCGCGCTGGTCGCGCTCGCCCTCGGCGGCGCGGCGATCGCCAACGCAACAGGTGGCGGTGGTGGTAGCGGTGGCGACCAGAGCCTCAGCGGCGCCACCCTCGACCAGGCGAGTGCGGCGGCGCTGAAGGCCGCCGGCGGCGGCAAGGTGACCGCCAGCGAGCTCGACAACGAGAAGGGCGCGAACTACGAGGTCGAGGTCACGAAGACCGACGGCTCGAGCGTCGACGTCCGGCTCGACAAGTCGTTCGGCGTCATCGCCGTCGACACCGACTCCGAGCAGGCCGACTCCAACGAGACGGGCGACGGAGACAACGTCGAGCAGGAAGGCCAGCACCAAGGCGAGGACGGTCAGTAGCGACGTCCGCTGGAGCGGGAGCCCGGGCGACCGGGCTCCCGCTCCGCTGCTCTCATCTTTCTCTCATCCAGGCGCGCAGAATGAGGCCATGCGCGTTCTGGTCGCCGAGGATCAGCTGAAGATGGCCTCGGTGATCCGGCGCGGTCTGGTCGAGGAGGGCTACGCGGTGGACGTCGTGCCTGACGGCCAGGAAGCCGTCATCCGGGCGACCGCGACCGAGTACGACGTGATCGTGCTCGACGTGATGCTCCCGAAGCTGGACGGGTTCGAGGTGTGTCGACGCGTGCGCGCCGCCGGCGTGTGGTCGCCCGTGCTGATGCTGACCGCGCGCGACGCCGTCGAGGACCGGGTCGAGGGACTGGATGCGGGTGCCGACGACTACCTGACCAAGCCCTTCTCGTTTGCCGAGCTGCTTGCCCGGCTGCGAGCGCTGTCGAGGAGAGGGCCGGTGGAGCGGCCCGCCCTGATCGAGGTGGGCACGCTGCGACTCGACCCCAGCACCCGCCGGGTCTGGCGCGGCGACCAGGAGATCGGGCTCTCGGTGAAGGAGTTCGCGCTGTTGGAGACCTTCATGCGCCGGCCGGG
>JAWVCV010000280.1:0-7815 GCA_033858115.1 Gaiellaceae bacterium | reverse complement strand
GAACAAAAGCCGGCGTCGTGATCGACGGCGTCAAGCAGCCTTCCGCGATCTCGCCCGCGAGCGCCTGCATCTTCGGCGCCGTCGCCGCCACGTAGACGGGTGGCACCCCGCGCGGGGTGTGCGCTTCGGGCGAGAGCGCCGGAACCGACGCGCTCCAGGTGTCGCCCTCGTACTCGAAGGCCTCGCCGCCCAGCACGCCGCGGACGATCTCGACCGCGTCCCGCATCGGCCCGAGGGTCTTCTTCGTCTGCATCTTCGCGTTGTTGAGGAAGATCTTCGACGTCCCGAAGCCGAGGATGAACCGCCCCGGCCCGGCCGCCTCCTGAACGACCCGGGCATCCATGGCGACCTGCACCGGGTGGCGCGTGAACGGGGAGATGATCCCCCAGCCGATCGTCAGCCGCTCCGTCTCGCGGGCCATCAGCGCAGACACGACCGTCGAGCCCCGCGCCTCCATCTGGTGCTTGCGCCACCACGGGTACGCCTCGGCGAGCCAGACGGTGTCCATCCCGGCCTGGTCCATCACCCGCGCCGACTCGAGCATCTCGTCGAGCGGCTCCATCGTGAGTTGCATCACGCCGATGCGAAACGGAGGAGCCACGGCGTCTAGCTCTTGTCTTCGGTCGAGTGCGTCGGGCCCTCGGGGTCGGCTTCGTACGCCTCCGGCGAGCCCGGATGGATGCCCTGCTGCGCGCCGCCGGTGCTTGCCGCCGCCTCGCTGACTTGCTTCTCGAGCGCCGTGAGCACGTTCCCGACCTGCTGGTTGATGATCGGCTGCAGCACCCGCTGGCCCATCGCGCCGACCGGGCCTGCGATCTTGACCTCGGCCTCCCACCGCATCGAAGTCCCGGTGCCGGCCTCCGTGAGGTGGAACTGCGTCTGCATGTTCATGATCGCGCCGACGCCGTTCCCCTTCGCGTTCAGCTGCGCGAACTCCGGCGGGCGCTCCTCGACCTTGGTGAAGTCGATCGTCATCCGCAGCCCACCGAGCCCGAGCGGGATCTTCACCTTCGCCTGCCAGTTCCGGTCGTCCTTGACCTCGAACCCCTCGACGCCGGGCATCAGCTTCGCCATCTGGGCCGGGTCGTTCAGCACCTGCCAGACGACGTCGCGCGACGCGGACAGCTCCTTGGTTCCCTCGACCTTCATGCCGGCACCACCTCCACGTTCGCCCGCGTCCGCTCGGGATCCTGGAGCATCGACCAGACCCGGTGGTACGGGTTGCAGCTGTCGTAGACGATCGGCTTGCCGACCGGCTTGAGCGCGTCCTGGATCGCCGAGCCGATGCAGTGGATGCCGCCACCCCCGCCCTCGCCCATTCCCTTGGAGCCGAGCGGCGTGAAGGGAGAGGGCGACTCGATCGCGCTCGTCTTCAGCGCGGGCACGTCGAGCGCGTGCGGCACGTGGTAGTCGTAGAAGTTCGAGGTCAGCAGCTGGCCGTCCTCGTCGTAGATGAACTCCTCGTGCAGCGCCGCGCCGATCGCGTGGGCGGTCGCGCCGTGCACCTGGCCCTCGACGATCTGCGGGTGGATGCGGACGCCGCAGTCGTCCACGGCGGCGTAGTCGACGATCTCGACGACGCCGGTCTCCCTGTCGACCTCGAGCACGCAGGCGTGGATCTGCGTCGAGTAGGTCAGCGTCAGCTTCCCCATCTTCTTCTCGACGTCGACCGGGCCGAAGTAGGGCCGGTAGACGAAGCGGTGGTTCAGCGTCGGGTTGAAGTCGGGCGGCAGGAAGGCGTTGTTCGCGTTCACGATCGCCCCGAGCGCCATGAACGGCAGCGCCGCCTCGGCCGGGCCGTCCTTGATCCGAGCGAAGCCGTCGGCGAGCTCGATCTGCCCCTCCTCGCACTGGAGGACGGCCGCCGCGAGCTGGATCATCTCCGCCCGCAGCGCATCGGCGGCGCCCTTGACAGCGCCAAGGCCCGTGACCGCGAACTGGCTCGCATAGGTGCCCGAGAAGCCGGCGTTCGAGTTGAAGAACGTGTCGTGCCCCTGGCGCACGTTCACCTGGTCGGGGGAGCAGCCGACGATGTCCGCGACGACCTGCGACGCGGTGGTCTCGTGCCCCTGCCCCTGCGGCACCGTCCCGAGGGTGACGACGAGCTCACCGAAGATGTCGAGCTTCACGGTCGCCGCCTCGTTGTTGCCGGAGAACTGGAGCTCGGGATTGAGCATCTGCGACTGGCCGAAGTTGTTCGTGCCGGAGTCGAGCGTCGAGCCGATCCCGAAGCCGAGCAGCTTGCCGCGTGCCGCCGCCTCGGCGCGCCGCTCCTCGATCGTGTCGTAGCCGATCAGGTCGAGGGCGATGTCGAGGCAGCGGGCGTAGTCGCCGGAGTCGTAGACGCAGCCGTTCGGCGTCTCGTACGGCATCTGCTCGGTCTTGACGTAGTTTCGCTTCCGGATCTCGACCCGGTCGAGATCGAGCTCGGTGGCGACGATGTCGATGATCCGCTCGGTCAGCCAGAGGTGCTGCATCCGGGAGTAGCCGCGGTTCGGCGAGACCGGCGACTTGTTGGTCGTCACCTGCGTGAAGTCGACGCGGATGTTCCGCCAGCCGTAGCAGCCGGCCGTCACCTGGGCCCAGATGATGCAGCCGAGCGGCTCGTAGCGCGGGAAGGCGCCGCAGTCGTCGAGGGCCTTGACGTTGAACCCGAGCATCGTCCCGTCCGACTTGACCGCGACCTCGACGTCGTGGAACCAGCGCTCGTTGCCGTGCGCGTTGGCGGTGTGCTGGTCGGTGCGCCACTCGGTCCAGTTGACGGGGCGGTTGAGCTTCCGCGCCAGCAGGCAGAGCGTGACGTAGTAGGGGTGCAGGCAGATCTTGTTGCCGAAGCCGCCACCGATGTCGCGCGTGATGAAGCGCAGCTTGTCGATGCCCGTGCGCAGGGAGGGGGCCATCCAGATCGCGCCCACGCCGGGCATCTGGTGGTTGCAGTGGAGCGTCCACTGGCCGCTCGCCTTCTCGTACTCGACGAGGGCGCCCGAGCACTCGAGCGGTGTCGAGCTGAAGCGATGGAAGTGGAGCTCGTCGATCTTGACGATGTGGTCGGCCTCCGCCTTCGCGGCCTCCCAGTCGCCCCAGTCGAAGACCCCGCTCCAGACGACGTTCGAGCCCGCGTCGTCGTGCATGACCGTCTCGTCCTTGACCGACTCGCGCGCGTCGACGAGCACGTCCAGCGGCTCGTACTCGACCTCGACGAGCTCGGCGGCGTCCCGGGCGAGCTCCCGGGTGCGGGCGACGACTGCCGCCACGGGCTCGCCCATGAACCGCACCCTGCCGACCGCGAGCGCGTAGTCCTTGATGTTCGCGCCGGGCGGAGTCGACATCTCGAAGAAGGGGTCGGTCTGGATCGCGACCTCGTCGCCGGTCAGCGTCCCGTACACGCCGTCGAGCTCGAGCGCAGCGGAGACGTCGATCGAGAGGATCTTCGCGTGGGCGTGCGGCGAGCGGACGAAGTGGACGTAGCCCATGCCGTGCCGGCGGACGTCGTCGAAGAAGATCCCCTGGCCCTGGACGAGCCGCTTGTCCTCCTTGCGCGGGATCGACTGGCCGATGTGGCCCTTCTGCAACTCGGTGGGGGCCGCGGTCGTGGACGTCTCGGTCGTGCTCATGCGCTCGCTCCGGTCGACACGATCGCCTCGACAATGTTGACGTAGCCGGTGCAGCGGCAGATGTTGCCCTGGATCGCCTTGCGCGCCTCCTCTTCGGTCGGCCGCGGGTTCTGCTCGAGGAGCGCCGAGGCGCTCATCAGCATCCCGGGGGTGCAGTAGCCGCACTGGAGCGCGTGGTGCGCCGAGAAGGACTGCTGCAGCGGGCTCAGCTGATCATCACTCGGCGCGAGGCCCTCGACCGTGCGGAGCTTCGAGCCGTCCGCCTGCACCGCGAGCACCATGCAGCTCTTCACCGCTTGGCCGTCGAGGTGGATCGTGCAGGCGCCGCAGTTACCGGTGTCGCAGCCCACGTGCGTTCCCGTCAGGTCGAGGTCGTCGCGAATGAAGTGGACGAGCAGGCGCCGCGCGTCGACCTCGCGCTCGTAGACCTCCCCGTTGACCTCGACCGCGATCGAGCGGCTCAAAGACGGCTGTGACAAGCCTTTACCTCCCTCTCTCTGTCGCCTGCTGCACGGCACGGACCGCGCAGACCCCGGCGAGATGACGGCGGTACTCGGCCGACGCGTGCACGTCGGAGGGCGGCTCGAGGCTGGCGGCGGCGACCGCCTGCCGGATGCTCTCCTCATCCGTCCCCGCAGGCTCGAGCAGAATCGGCACCGCGTCCACGCAGCCGAGAACGACGCGCGCAGCGCCGCCGGCGAGGCTGGCGGCCGCATTGGCGATGCAGGTACCGTCGCGGCCGATCGTGACGGACGCGAACCCGTCGGCGGCGTTCGCCGCGGCGGGCACGGACACCGACAGCAGCAGCTCGCCCTCACCGACCGCGGTCATGTAGACGCCCAGGAAGAACTCGTTCGCGGCGACGGTGCGCTCGCCGTCCGCGCCCCGGATCGTCATCGACGCGCCGAGCGCGACGAGCAGCGGCGGCAGGTGGTTCGTCGGGTCGTTCGAGCAGATGTTGCCGCCGATCGTGCCCCGGTTCCGCACCTGCACGTCGGCGATCTGCGCGGCCACCTCGGCGAGAATCGGACGCGAGACGTCGACCTCGGAGGACGCCATGATCCGTGTGTACGTCGCCATCGCGCCGAGCTGCAGCGTCTCGCCGGAGACGGAGATCTCGCGCAGCTCGTCGAGTGAGTTCAGGTCGACCAGGACGTCGGGCGAGGCCGCGCGCGCCTTCATCACGTTCACGAGCGTCTGGCCGCCGGCGAGCGCGCGGGCGCCCTCGTTCGCCGCGAGTAGCCGGATCGCCTCGTCAACCGACGACGGCCGTGCGTACTCGACCTCGCGCAGGAGCATGATGGGATTAAACACTCATTTCGCCGTGACATGTCAAGGAAGTAGAGTCGCCGCATGACTGGATACGACGCGGTCTTCGTCGGCAGCGGGATCAACTCGCTTGCGGGAGGTGCACTTCTGGCCAAGGAGGGCTGGCGCGTCTGCGTGCTCGAGCGCAACGACTGGCTCGGCGGCGCGATCAAGACGGTCGAGGGGCTGACCGCCCCCGGCTTCACGCACGAGGCCTTCTCCTCCTGGCACCCGCTTTGGGTCGCGTCTCCGGCCTACGCCGAGCTGAAGCCGGACCTCGACCGACTGGGGCTCGAGTACCTGAACACCGATCTGCCGACGGCAGCCGCCTTCCCCGACGGCTCGAGCGCGTTTCTCTCCACGGACGTCGCCGTCAACGTGGCCGAACTCGGCGAGGCCTGGCAGCGGCAGTTCGACGAGTTCATGGCCGGCGCGGAGATCGCCTTCGGCGTCCTCGGCACCGAGCTCTGGTCGACCCAGGGGCTCGCACTCGGCCGCCGGGCGTACTCGCACTACGGCCGGCGCGGCCTCGTCGAGTTCGCAGCCCACTCTCTCCTCTCCGCCCGAGACTGGCTCACGGACACCTTCGACCGCGAGCAGGCCCGCGGCATGCTGGCGCCCTGGGTGCTGCACACGGGCCTCGGCCCCGACCAGGCGATGTCCGGCTTCATGACGCAGGTGATCGCCTGCGCGCTCCAGCTGGGCGGCCTGCCGGTGCCGAAGGGCGGCGGCGTCAAGCTCGTCGAGGGCCTGGCGGCGATCATCCAGGACGCGGGCGGCGAGCTTCGGACCGAGGCGGAGGTGGAGCGGATCCTGATCTCGGACGGACGCGCCTCCGGCGTGCGCCTGGCCGGGGGCGAGACGATCCGCGCCTCGCGTGCCGTCTTGGCGTGCGTGACGCCGACGCAGCTGTACGGCCGCCTGCTCGCCGAGGGCGAGGTGCCGCCGCGCGTCCGCGAGGCGGCGCAGCACTTCCGCTACGGGCGCGGCGAGATGCAGATCCACATCGCGATGAACGAGCTGCCGCGCTGGCAAGGCGACGAGCGGCTCGCGCGGACGCCGCTGCTCCACCTCACTCCCGGGCTCGACGGCGTCTCCCGCGCCGTCAACGAAGCCGAGCGCGGCCTACTGCCCGCCGAGTCGACGATCGCGCTCGGCCAGCCGATGACTGTCGACCCCTCTCGCGCGCCGGACGGCTCCTGGGTGATCTGGGTGCAGCTGCAAGAGCTGCCGTCCCGGCCGAAGGGCGACGCCGCCGGCGAGCTCGACACCGGCGACGGCACCTGGACGGAGGAGCTCCGGGAGGCGTATGCGGACCGGATCGTCGAGCGAATCGGCCGCCACATCGCGAACCTCGGCTCGGCCACGGTCGCCCGCGTCGTCATGTCGCCGGCGGACATGGAGGCGGCCAACCCGAACTGGGTCGGCGGTGACATCTACGCCGGCTCGTGCTCGCTCGACCAGAACCTGCTCTTCAGGCCGACCGCCGCGACGCCGGGCCACGAGACGCCCGTCGACCGGCTCTTCCAGATCGGGGCGAGCACGCATCCCGGCCCCGGCCTCGGCGCGGGCTCCGGCTACCTCGTCGCCAAGTACCTGACGCGGCCTCCGCTCACACGCCGGCTCCTGGCGAAGCTGCCCGGCGTGCCGTGATTCTCTCGCTCTCCGAGATCTCCACCATCGGCGCGACGTTCCGCGAGGACCTCCGCGCCTACGCGGCCGCCGGGTTCGACGGGATCGGCATCTGGGAGATGAAGCTCGGCGAGGACGACGCGGGCGACCTGGAAGCGTTTCGGGCGAGTGGCCTGCGAGCGACGAACTGCGTTCCCGCCGTGCCCTCGATCCTGCCCAACGGCGTCATCGAAGGACCGGAGGACGTCAAGGAGCGGGTCGAGGAGATCTGCGCGTCGATGCACCGCTTTGCCGCGTTCGCGCCGGACTCCGTCCTCTGCCTGACCGGACCGGCGGGGGACCGCGAGGAGCAGGAGGCCCGCGAGCTCGTCATCGACGGGCTACGCCGGATCGCAGCCGCCGCAGACACGGCCGGCGTGCGCCTCGGGCTCGAGCCGATTCACGCCTCCCAGCGCGACGCGCTCTCACTCGTGACGACGATCCCCCAGACGCTCGAGCTCCTCCATGAGGCGGGCCTCCCCGACGTCGGGCTGATGGTCGACCTCTGGCACCTGTGGGACAGCCCCGCGATCGAGCGCCACCTGGCCGAGCACGTCGGTCGGATCACGGGGGTGCACGTGGCGGACTGGTTCCCGGGAGAGCGTGGAGACCGGGCGCTCCCGGGCGAAGGCAGCTCCCGCACCGTAGAGCTCGTCCGCGTGCTGCGCGACGCCGGCTGGAGCGGCGCGCTGGACGTGGAGATCTTCGGCGATCCGGACAGCCCCGACTCCCTCTGGGCTCTCGAGGTCGAGGAGGCGGCACGGCGCGCACGCGAGGCGGTCGCGGCGGTCGCCGCCGGCAAGTCCTAGATCTGGCGCTGGCTGAGGGCGAGCACGTTGGCGACGAAGATCTTGGTCTCGTCGTAGAGACCGCGTTCGCGCACGGCCCGCTCGCCCTGGTACCAGGCTGCGACCGCCAGCCGCCGGTCGCCGTTGAAGCGCTCGAGGAGATGGGCGAGCAGAGCGACGCCGACCTCCACCCCGCCCTCGCCGGTCCGCGGCACCTGCTTGCCGAGCAGAACGGTCTCCACGAACGACCACGTCTCCGGCATCACCTGCATCGGCCCCCAGGCGCCAACCGAGGAGGTGATGTTCGTCTGGAAGCCCGACTCCTGCCACGCCACCGCCCTTGCGAGGCTGGCAGAGATGCCGAAGCGCGCTGCCCAGGTGTCGATGTGGCTGCGCACCGTGGAGCGGCTCAACTCGACTGCGATGCCGCCGGC
>JAWVCV010000279.1:0-6643 GCA_033858115.1 Gaiellaceae bacterium | reverse complement strand
GGAGACGACGTCGCGGCTCGCGAGGTCCTTGGCGGTCGGAGCGTAGCGCTCCCTGAAGCGCTCGCCCTCGGAGTTGCGCAGGATCCCACCCTCGCCGCGACAGCCCTCGGTGATGAGGATGCCGCTCGGGTACATGGTCGTCGGGTGGAACTGCATGAACTCGATGTCCTTCAACGGCAAGCCGGCTCGCAGCGCCATCGACATGCCGTCGCCGGTGCACGCGTAGGCGTTCGTCGTCGCGCGATACAGCCGCCCGACGCCGCCGGTCGCGAGCACGACGGTCTTGCCCCCGACCGCCTTGAGGCCGCCGTGGAGCAGGTCCCAGCAGATCACGCCCTGGCAGCGGTCCTGGTGGACGACGAGCTGCCACGCGAAGTACTCCTCGTAGACCTTGATCTCGCGCTTGACGAGCTGCTCGTAGAGCACCTGGATCAACACGTGGCCCGTGATGTCCGCGGCGTAAACCGTTCGCGGCGAGCCCGCGGCGCCGAACGGGCGCTGCGCCAGCTTCCCGTCCTCGGTGCGAGAGAAGACGGCGCCCCAGTGCTCGAGCTGGTAGATGTCGTCTGGCGCCTCGCGGCAGAGGATCTCGATCGAGTCCTGGTCACCGAGGTAGTCGGATCCCTTTACCGTGTCGAAGGTGTGGATCTCCGGGTTGTCCTCGGCGGCGTTTCCGAGTGCGGCGTTGATGCCGCCCTCGGCCGCGCCGGAGTGGCTGCGGGTCGGGTGCAGCTTCGAGACGATGGCGACGTCGGCGCCCGCATCGTGTGCCTCGATGGCGGCGCGCATGCCTGCGCACCCGGCCCCGATCACGAGTACGTCGTGCTTCGCGTCCACCTTGTCTGACGCTACCCGAAAGGCTGAGGATGGTGCGCCGCTACCGCGGCCGGCCCGCCCTACACCCGAGGGCCGCCGGCGACGATGTTGTCGTCGGCCTGGAAGCTCGAGAAGTTCTCGCGGAACATCTCCGCCAGTTCGCGCGCCTTCTCGTCGTAGGACTGCGGATCGGCCCAGGTCAGGCGCGGGTTCAGCAGGCTCGACTCGACTCCCGGCACGGAGACCGGAACCTCGAAGCCGAAGACCGGATCCGTTCGGTACTCGACGCCGGCGAGCTCGCCCGAAAGCGCTGCACGGAGCAGCGCGCGAGTGGCCTGGATCGGCATGCGCCGGCCCTCGCCGTATGGGCCCCCGGTCCAGCCCGTGTTCACGAGCCAGACCTGGGCGCCGTGCTGGTCGAGCTTCCGCGCCAGGAGCCGTGCATAAACAACGGGGGGCTGAGGCAGGAATGGTGCGCCGAAACAGGCCGAGAAGGTCGGCTGCGGCTCCTTGACACCGATCTCCGTCCCCGCGAGCTTGGCGGTGAATCCCGAGAGGAACCAGTACATCGCCTGGTCGCGGCTCAACCGGGCGATCGGCGGCAGGATGCCGAACGCATCCGCGGTGAGGAAGACCACCGAAGCCGGATGGCCCGCCCGCTTCGACGGCAGCGCGTTCGGAATCTGCTCGAGCTTGTAGGCGGCGCGGGTGTTCTCGGTCTTCGAGTCGTCGTCGAAGTCGACGATGCCGCGCTCGTCGAGGACGACGTTCTCGAGAATCGTCCCGAACGCGCGCGTCGTCTTGTAGATCTCAGGCTCGGCCTCGGCGGAGAGCCGGATCACCTTCGCGTAGCAGCCGCCCTCGAAGTTGAAGACGCCGTCGTCGCCCCAGCCGTGCTCGTCGTCGCCGATCAGCTGCCGCTCGGGATCGGCGGAGAGCGTGGTCTTGCCCGTGCCCGACAGCCCGAAGAAGACCCCGACGTCGCCGTCGTCGCCGACGTTGGCGGAGCAGTGCATCGGAAAGACGTCCTGGAGCGGAAGCCGGTCGTTCATCACCGTGAAGATCGACTTCTTGATCTCGCCCGCGTAGAACGTGCCGCCGATCAGGACTTCCTCTCGCGTGGGGTGCAAGACGACGAACGTGCCGCTGCGGGTGCCGTCCCTGGCGGGATCGGCCTGGAGCGCCGGGGCGTGCAAGACGAGCGCCTGCGGCTCGAAGTCGCGCAGCTCGTCCTCGCTCGGGTCAATGAACATCGTCCTGGCAAAGAGCGCGTGGTACGGGTGGTTCGTGATGATCCGGACGGCGATGCGGTGCTTGGGGTCGGCGCCGGCGAACGCATCGACGACATAGATGTCCCGCTCGCCGAGGTGCTCGACGACCTTGTCGCGCAGCCCCTCGAAGTGCTCCTCCGACATCTCGCTGTTGACGCTCCCCCACCAGACCCGCTCCGCCGAGCCTGGCTCGCGAACGACAAACTTGTCCTTGGGTGAGCGGCCCGTGTGCCGGCCCGTGTCGACCGCGAGCGGGCCGCCCTCGGCCAGACGGCCCTCGCGGCCCTCGAGCGCGTGCGTGTAGAGCATCGACGTCGTCGGGTTTCGGAAGACCCGTCCGGTCGCGGCGATCCCGTGCTCCGAGAGCCCGACGCGCCCTTCGTTGCTCATCGTGGTCGCCATCGCGCGGCAATCCTACGTGACCACGCCGACCAGGTCGCGGTTTCCGCCGACGCTGCAATCCGGCGCCCGCCGACCGGCGTAGGACCCGATATGAGGCGCTCGTTCTTGCTCCTCGTCCTCCTGCTCGCCGGCTGCGGCAGCGACAGCGCGAAGCAGACCGGCGGCGCGGGCGGCAGCGTCCAGCTCGTCGCCAAGGACTTTTCGTTCGAGCCGCAGTCGGTGACGGTCGACGAGGCCGGCCCCGTCACGTTCCGGGTTCAGAACGACGGCGGGACGGCGCATGCGCTCGAGGTCGAGGGCAACGGAGTCGAGGAGGAGACGGAGCCGATCGGGCCCGGGAAGTCAGGGGAGCTCACCGTTCGGCTCGAGGCCGGCGACTACGAGTTCTACTGCCCGATCGGAAATCACCGCCAGATGGGCATGGAGGGGAAGCTCGTCGTCGGCGGTGGCGGCGCCGCCGGCGGCGGGACGACGACGACCGGCGAAACCGACACCGATCAGGGGTACAGCTACGGGGGTTAGTGTCACGGCGTGACGCCGCGCGCCCGGGACCTCGGGATCGACATCGGGCGACTCCCGTCCGGCCCCGCGAACGCGATCACGGACGTCCCTGGAGTGCGGGTGGGCCACACCACCCTGATCGAAGGCGACGACGTCCGCACCGGCGTCACGGTCGTCCTGCCGCCGAACGACATGCCCTGCTTCGCGGGCGCCCACCGGATCAACGGCAACGGGGAGCTGACCGGCCTCGAGTGGGTCCGCGACTCCGGCCTGCTGACGACGCCGATCGGGCTCACCAACACGCATTCGGTCGGGGTGGTTCGAGACGCGATCGTCGCGCAGGCTCGTCCGGGCGAGTGGGACTGGAGCCTTCCGGTCGTCGGCGAGACCTGGGACGGGTTCCTGAACGACATCAACGGCTTCCACGTCAAGCCGGAGCACGTCGAGGCGGCCTTTGCGCAGGCGCACGACGGAGCGGTCGAGGAAGGCTCGATCGGCGGCGGCACCGGCATGGTGTGCCACGGCTTCAAGGGCGGTATCGGCACGGCTTCGCGTGTCGTCGAAGACGGCTGGATGGTCGGCGTGCTCGTGCAGGCCAACCACGGCCGCCGCCCCCGCCTGCGCGTGAACGGCGTGCCCGTCGGCGAACGGATCGGCCCGGAGGTCGTGCCGCTGCCCGAAAGCGGCGCCGGCCCTGGCGCCGGCTCGATCATCGTTCTTGTGGCGACGGACGCGCCGCTGCTCCCGGGCCAGTGCGAGCGAGTCGCCCGGCGAGTCGGCTTCGGGATCGCCCGCACCGGCGGCATGGGCGAGCGCTCGAGCGGCGACTTCGGCTTCTGCTTCGCCACCGGCAACCCCGGCCTGGACTCCGAAGAGGCCGAGCTTCCGCTGCGAATGCTGAACGACGGACGGATCGACCCCCTCTACGAAGCCGTGATCGACGCCGTCGAGGAGTCGATCGTCAACGCGCTGCTGGCAGCCGAGACGATGACGGGGCGCAGCGGCAACACCGTCTACGCCCTCCCTGCCGACCGCCTGCTCGCAGCGCTCGGTCTATCCTGACGCCGATGCGCGTCTCGGTCCTGCTCGTGCTCGCAATCGTGACCGCCGGGTGCGGCGGTGGGTCCGGCGGGGCTGCGGACGCAGGCGGTGGCGGCGCCTCCTCCGGCGCCGACTACGAGGTCTTCGCGAGCGAGTTCGCGTTCGCGCCGCCGTTCATCGTCGTCGACAAGCCCGGCACGTACACCTTCTCGCTCCGCAACGACGGCAACTTGACCCACAACATGACGGTCGAGGGCGTCGGCAAGACGCCCGACGTCGAGCCCGGCGACACCGCCACCGTCGAGCTGACGCTCAAATCGGGCGTCTTCCAGATGTTCTGCAGCATCGGCGACCACCGCGCCCAGGGCATGGACGGCCAGGTGACCGTCCACGGCACCTAGCCACTGACAGGCTCGAGCATCACCTCGTCGACGTAGCACCACAGCCAGTCCTCACCGGGCTCCAGCGACCTGATCAGCGGATGACCGGTGGCGTGGAAGTGCTTCGTCGCATGCTTGCCGATGGAGTTGTCGCAGCAGCCGACGTGGCCGCAACCAAGGCAGAGCCGGAGGTGCACCCAGGGCGTGCCGAGCTCGAGGCACTCCTCGCAGCCGGGGGTGCGCGGGCTGACGGGTCGAATCGTGTCGAGGTGCGTGCAGCTCATCGGAGAACCTCCTCGGTGTCGCGGGAGACGAGCGCCGCGTAGCGCCCAGCGGCGGCGATCAGCTCCTCGTGGGTGCCGACCTCGGCGACGCGCCCGTGGTCGAGCACGACGATCTGGTCGGCGTCGCGCACGGTCGAGAGGCGGTGCGCGATCGCGATCGTCGTCCGTCCCTCGGCGAGCCGCTCGAGCGCCTCCTGGACGGCGCGCTCGGTCTGCGTGTCGAGCGCGGAGGTCGCCTCGTCGAGCACGAGGATGGGCGGGTTGCGCAGGATCGTCCGCGCGATTGCGATTCGCTGCCGCTCGCCGCCCGAGAAGCGGTAGCCGCGCTCCCCGACGACGGTGTCGTAGCCGTCGGGCAGGCTTGCGATCAGCTCGTGGATCTGGGCGGCGCGCGCAGCCTCCTCGACCTCCTCGTCGGTTGCCTCCGGCCGGGCGAAGCGGAGGTTGTCGCGCACGGTCGCGTGAAAGAGGTAGGTCTCCTGGCTGACGACGCCGACCGCTGCCGCGAGCGACGCGAAGGTCAGCTCCCGGACGTCGATGCCGTCGATCATCACCCTCCCGCGCGTGACGTCGTAGAGGCGGGCGACGAGGTAGCCCGCTGTCGTCTTGCCGGAGCCCGTCTCGCCGACGAGCGCTGTCTTGGTCCCCGCGGGCACGTCGAAGGAAACGTCCTGCAGCGTCCAGGGGCCGTCCTCGTAGCGGAACCAGACGTGGTCGAAAGCGACGTCGCCCCGCGGATGCTCGAGCGTTCGCGTTCCCTCCTCGATGTCGATCGGGTGGTCGAGGTACTCGAAGACCCGGTCGAAGAGCGCCAGCGACGTCTGCACGTCGAGCGAGACGCCGAGCAGCGAGCCGACGGGGAAGAAGAGTCGCGCCTGGAGCGTGGTGAAGGCGATCACCGTGCCGATCGAGACCGAGCCGGCGAAGTGCCCGGCGAAGAGGTAGACGAGCGCAGGCATGACGGCGAACGACGTCTGGATCGATGCCATCATCCAGCGGCCGGTCATCCTGGCCCGCACCTCGAGGTCGGCGAGTCGCCCCGACTCGTCCCGGAACCGGCCTGCGAGCTCGCCCGAGCGGCCCATCGTCTTGCCGAGCAGGATCCCGGAGACCGAGAGCGACTCCTGCACGAGGCTGGAGATGTCCGCCATCGACTCCTGCCTCACCTTCGCCACCTTTCGGCGCTGGTCGCCGACGCGCTTGGTCATCCAGACGAAGAGCGGCAGCAGCGCGAGCGCGAAGAGCGTCAGCCGCCAGTCCAGGACGAACATGGCGACGAGCGTCGCCAGGACCGTCGTCACGTTCGAGACGATCGACGTGGCGGTGGAGGTGACGACCTCCTGGACGCCGCCGATGTCGTTGGCGAGCCGCGACTGCACCTCGCCGGTGCGAGTCCGCGTGAAGAAGGCGAGCGACAGCCGCTGCAGGTGCTCGTAGACGGTGGTGCGCAGATCGTGCATGACGCGCTGCCCGACCTGGTTCGAGAGCAGGGTCTGGACGACTCCGAGCGCGCCCGTCAGGATCGCGATCCCGATCATCGCCGCCACGAGGAGGTTGAGCAGGTGCAGGTCGCGCTCGGGCAGCGCGGTGTCGAAGACGTCCCGGATCAGGAAGGCCGGAATCGACCCGAGGGCCGAGGAGAGCACGATCAGGCCGAGCACCCCCGCGAGCCGCCGCCGGTAGGGTCGGAACAGGGCGACGATGCGGCGGAGATACGCACGGCGGACGGCCGGATCTGCGGGCCGCTCGGGCGGCTCCGTCAGGTCGAACGCGCGCGCTCGTCCGCGGGGCACACAGACAGGGTACGGATGAGCTAGCGGAGCGCGCCGACTCGCGCCTCGAGCTCCCGGGTCAGCTCCCGGGCGGCTGCGACCGTGGGCTTTGCGGCGGTGACCGCGATCGGCTCCCCGACGACGATGCGGAGCCGGGGGAAGGCGATGCGCCCTCG
>JAWVCV010000278.1:0-2702 GCA_033858115.1 Gaiellaceae bacterium | reverse complement strand
CCGCCGGGTCGAAGTCGGCGTCGAGGACGAGCGGCCCTGCGACGGCGGGCCGGACGAGCGCCTGGCCGTCGAGCGCGAGCCGGCGGTCGCGTGCGAGCGACGCAAGCACGCTCGGAGGGAAGTCGGCCCGGGTGAGGCCGCCGACGTGAACCCAGCCGGCGCGCTCGACCGACCGAGCGTCCGCGGGGCTCCAGGGCGTGCCGAGGTCGCCGATCACCATCTCCCGCTCCTCGCCCGTGTACCTGATCTCGAACGCGGTCGTGCTCTCGCCCGGCAGCCACGTGAACGGGACGCCGAGTGCAGCCAGCGGCCCGACGAGCTGGCGGCGGTCGGACTCGGCGCAGCGGGCGACGAGCCGCGAGCCGCCGCCGAGCAGGCGAAGGGCGCGAGCCGCGTGGAAGGGCGCGCCACCGACGCGCGGAGCTCCGCCGTCGATCGTGTCGCGCGAGAGATTTCCGATCACCGCGATGCTGCGCACCGCGCAGACTCTAGAAGCGGCGCCTGCCCAGCGTTGCGATCGCCAGCCCGAGGGCGAACGAGAGTGCGAAGCTCGGCAGGGTCGCCCCGATGCCGAGATCGCGCGGCTCGCCGATCGCCTCCACCCACCACGACGGTCCCACCGGGTGCAGCCATTGGTAGAGCGCGAAGCCCGCGAACCAGGCGGCGATCATGCCGGGGCGGACGGCGGGTCCCGCGAATACGTCGTCCTCCCTGTAGCGCGCGCCCGCGGCGAGCCAGTCGGCGAAGAGGACGCCGAACAGCGGCACGAAGAAGGAGCCGAGCATGAGCAGGAAGCTCTCGTAGGAGAGCAGGTCGATCGTCAGCGCGCCGAGGGTGGCCACCGCGGCGACGAGCGCGAGCAGCGCTCGCTGCGGCAGCCGCGGCGCCAGGTTCTGGATCGAGATCGCCGTCGAGTAGACGTTCGCGAACGCCTCGTCGGTCTCGTCGACCGTCACCGCGGCGAGCGCCAGGATCGCGCCCAGGCCGCCTGCGGCGACTGCGACGGGAAGCGCGGCGGGGTCGGTGACGTCGCGCGAGAAGTAGAGGATCGCGCCGAGCGCCCACAACAGCGCGCTCGCGGCGAAGTAGCCGACGCTCGTCCCCCAGAAGGCGTCGCGGCGAGTGCGGCTGAAGCGCGTGTAGTCGGCGACGAGCGGGATCCAGGAGACCGTGATCGCGACCACGAGGTCGACGCCCTCGAGCATCGAGGAGCCGCCCTCGCCCTCTCGGCCCCAGAACGTTCCGAACGCAGCGCCGTCGAGCGCCCACCACGTCAGGTAGAGGACGGAGGCGAGCACCGCCCAGACGGCGAACTTCCGGACGACCTTGCGGACGAAGCCGATCGGTCCGAGCAGCGCCAGGACGAGCGTGATCGCGCCGAAGAGGACCGTCCAGAGCCACTGCGCCCGGAAGCCGAGCAGCTCGTCGGAGAGGGCTGCGACCGCCGTCGCGATGATCAGCAGCTCGAAGATCGCCCAGCCGACGCACTGCGCGGCGTTCAGCACGGTCGGCAGCCAGGAGCCCCGTGTCCCGAGCGGCGCGCGCATGAGCACCATCGCGGGCACACGCGCGTCGGCGCCGATTGCCGCCGCCACGCCGAGCATCGCGGTGCCGATCAGGCCGCCGAGCAGGATCGCGAGGAAGGCGTCGGCCAGGGACAGCGCCGGGACGAGGTAGGTGCCGGCGACGAGAACGAGCAGCGAGACGCCGAGGTTCCCCCACAGGAGGCCGGTGTCCAGGAGCCCGAGGACGCGTAGGCGCGCGGGCACCGGCTCGATCCCCCAGGCGGGCGTGTCGTCCATCGCGAGTCGCTCCTCCCTTCGCCGGCATGACCCGGATCAGGTATTGCGGGTGTGTTCTCAGCCCCCTCGGGGCACCCCGGTGCGAGCACTTTAAACGAGAACGCGGCCCTGCTAGGCAGCGAGCAGGCGGCGCAGCACGAACGGGAGGATGCCGCCGTGGCGCAGGTACTCGCGCTCGCGCGGCGTGTCCAGCCGGACGCGGGCGGTGAAGACCTTGTCGTCGGCCCGCACCGTGACCTCGCGCGCGGCGCCGTTGTCGATCCCCTCGATCGCGAACTGCTCGCGGCCTGTGAGACCGAGCGTCAGCGGGCTCTCGCCGGCGCGGAACTGCAGCGGCAGGATCCCCATCATCAGCAAGTTCGAGCGATGGATCCGCTCGTAGCTCTCGGCGATGACGGCCTTGACGCCGAGCAGGTTGGGCCCCTTGGCCGCCCAGTCGCGCGACGAGCCGGAGCCGTACTCCTGGCCGGCGATCACGATCGTCGGCGTGCCCTCGGCGAGGTAGCGCTCCGAGGCGTCGAAGATCGGCATCTCCTTGCCGTCCGGCAGGTGGACCGTCCAGGTGCCCTCCGAGCCGGGCACGAGCAGATTCTTCAGCCGCACATTCGCGAAGGTGCCTCGCACCATCACCTCGTGGTTGCCGCGGCGGGAGCCGTACGAGTTGAAGTCCTTGCGCTCGATCCCGTGCTCGAGCAGGTACTGGCCGGCGGGCGACTCCGGCTTGATCGAGCCGGCAGGGGAGATGTGGTCGGTCGTGACCGAGTCGCCCAGCATGACGAGGCAGCGAGCGCCGGCGACGTCCTCGAACGGCTTCGGGGCCGGCGGCATCTCGTCGAAGTAGGGCGGCCGGCGCACGTAGGTCGAGTCGGGCTCCCAGTCGAAGAGCTCGCCCTCGGGGAC
>JAWVCV010000277.1:0-5468 GCA_033858115.1 Gaiellaceae bacterium | reverse complement strand
CTCCGCGAGACCCCGAGCGTGGCGGCCAGCTCGTGCAGGCTCACCTTCTCGCCGGGGCCGAGCTCGCGACGGACGAGCCGCGCCTTCAGGGTCTCGTAGACCTGGTCGTTGAGGTTCGTCCGCGGCGGAGCCGTGACTGTCATTCGGCATACGTAACATGACACGCGCCCTGGAGGCAACCCGGCCGCCCGCGGCTACGCTCCCGGCGTGCGGGTGAGCGTCCGACTCTTTGCGGGTCTTCGTGAGCGAGCGGGCACCGGTGCGCGCGAGCTCGAGCTGCCGGACGGCGCCAAGGTCGAGGACGTCTGGAGGCGACTCGACCTCGGCCAGGAGCCCGCAGGCCTCCTCTACGCCGTCAATCAGCGCTACGCGGCCGCCGGCGTCGAGCTTGCGGACGGGGACGTGGTGGCGCTGATCCCGCCGGTGTCCGGAGGCGAGTTTCGTCTCACCGGCGATCCGCTCTCGCTCGATGCCGTCGTGCGGGAGGTCCGGCGCGATGAGGCCGGCGCGATCGCGACCTTCCTCGGCACGGTTCGCAACCGCTCGCGCGGCCGCGACGTCCTCTACCTCGAGTACGAGGCCTACGAGGGGATGGCCGAGGAGACGATGGCCGAGCTGGCGGCGGAGCTCTGCACCCGGCACGAGCTCGCTGCGATCGCCATCCACCACCGGATCGGACGCGTCGAGATCGGGGAGCCGAGCGTCGCGATCGCAGTCTCCTCGCCCCATCGGGCCGCGGCGCTCGCCGCATGCAAGGAGGCCATCGACACCCTCAAGCAGACGGTGCCGCTCTGGAAGAAGGAGGTCTACGAGGGCGGCGAGGAGTGGATCGGCCAGGGATCGTAAGCAGCCGGAGCGACCTCAGCGCCGCGCGGTGGCGCTGAACGCGTAGCGCCAGGTCGTACGGTCGGACTGGCTCGCGATCGCGGCGCCCGAGTCCGGAGGCTCGTAGCGCAGGCGCAGCCGCACGCAGACGACTTGCTTGCGCTGCAGGCGGTCGACGAGGACGAGCGAGCTCGCCTGCAAGGCCGTGAGCCGGCGTTCGAGCGCCGGGTTCGTGCCAGCCGGAATCGACGGGCACGGTCCGAGCCCGACCTCTTGCAGAAGCGACGCACCGAGCTCGCCGCGCTTGCCGGCCCCGCAGGTGTCGTCTCGCGTGAGCTCCGCGCCCGTGCAGGCCGGATCGACGTCGGCGAGCTCCACGACGCGAAGGCTCAGCTGCACAGCGTCGTCAGCGCTCGCCACGCAGACGGTGACGTCGCCCACGACCTCACCTGGTCGTGCTCCGGTGCGGCTGATCAGGACCGGCAGCGAGCCGGCCAGCTTCCCGCAGCGGCCGTTCGCGAGCGTCGCCACCTCGAGCTCGTGCTCGTCGCGGTCGTCATGGGCGCCCACAGTCGAGACAGCGCCGAGGAAGATGGCCGCGATCAGAGCGGCGATGATTCCCCGCCAGCTCACCTCGCGGCCGCTCGTCGCCGCCGGCGAAGGGCGGCGATCTCGGTCGAGAGCAGAGCCCCGAAGGGCACTCCCACGAGCAGCAAGATCGCCCCGGCGCCGTGCAGCCCGGAGACGAGGCGGCCGAGCTTCGGGATCGCCCAGCGCACGCGGCCCCGGATCGCGGTCGAGTAGACGGGAGCGGGGTCCGCTTCGGCGTTCGCGTCGCCCTTGGTCGCCCACACCGGGGAATCGCCGGGCAGCCGCTTGACGATGCGGTGCGCGACGAGGCGTCCACGAACGACCGGGTCCTCGAACACGACGGTCAACCCGGGCCGGATCTCGGCGGTGTCGAACCGCTCGACGATCGCGAGTGAGCCGGCGGGGTAGCGCGGCGCCATGCTGCCGGTCTCGATCACCTGGAGTCGCCAGCCCAGGAGGGCCGCGGCGCCGAGGAAGACGGCGAGCGGAAGCAGGACCGCGACGGCGAGCCCGGCAACGGGGAGGCCGACTCCCCGTCGCCGGCTTGTCGCGAGCACAGCGCCGCCGGTTACGCCTGCGCGGAGAACTTGATCCTCCAGGTGGCACGATCGCTCTGAGCCTTCTGCACGTCGGCAACCGGCGTGAGGCTGCCGCCGGGGTATGAGAACGTCGTCATGAAGCACGCCGTCGCGGCGGGTGCGAGCGTTCCGAGCGCGACCGCCGTCGTGGGATGGTCGTGCAGGATCGGGCCTGGCAGCGAGCCGCCGGGGGCGTTCTCACATGGCTGGCGGAGGTAGCCGGTCCGGAGGACGAGCGACAGCTCGCCGGCCTGGTCTCCGCCGCAGGTGGTGTCGCCGTTTGCCGCTTCGTCACCCGTGCAGGCGAAGTCGACGTCGGTGAGCTCGTCTGCCAAGACGCTCAGAGTCACCTGCTGGCTCCCGACATTCTTGATGCAGAACAACTGAACCGGTGACGAATACCCGGGCGTGAGCCCGGTCGCGGTGAAGAGCCCCGAGCTGAGGTTCTCGGAGAACGTGCCGCAGTCGATGCCCGGGCCGGAGGAGCTCAAGGCGCCGACAGCGAGCTGGATGTCGGCAGACGTGCCGAGAGCGGCGGACTCGGCCGAGTTGGTGCCGCTGCGAGCAGTGTCCTGCAGCCCGGCATACAGAACGGTTCCGCCGAGCAGGCACACCAGGGCGCCCAGCACGACAGCGGTTATGAGCGCAGAGCGCCTCATCTTCCCTCCCTGTGATCGAGATGCGACGAGTCCGTCGACGACGATCCCCCGCCGGACTCGTCTTGGATTGCCGACTCAGAGCCTGACAGCCTTTCTCCGGGGGTTTCCCCGGAAATTCCCGGGCGACCGGTGCCGGCTGCGAGCTTCGCCGCGAGCTCCGTGCGCGAGCGCACCCGGAGCTTGCGATAGATCTTGGTCAGGCTCCATTCGACGGTCTTCGGGCTCAGAAAGAGCCGCTCACCGACCTCGTCGTTCGTGCGGCCGACGGCGACGAGGGTGACGATCCGGCGCTCCGTCTCGGAGAGCCGGTTCAACTCGGCCGTTGCGGCGCCGGTGAGTGAGGCGCCCTCGAGCGCGGCCAGACGCTGCTCGAGCTCGTCCACCCGACGGCGAAGCTCGGCGAACTCGTCGGTGTCCACTTCCTCCTCGCCCCTGAGCTTCGACAACATGGGAGAAGGCTGTCGGCGAGCGCTTAAAAACCGCTTAAAAGAGCCTGGCAGCGCCGCTCTCGGGACAAAAGTCGGGCGCGGCTCTGAGAGTCGCGCCCGACCGCGGCCTACCCGATAGCTGCACGTCGGCGCGCACTACTTCGCGCACACCGCCCACACCGTCACGCCCCAGTTGCGGTCGGTACGTGCTTGGGGATCACGGACGAGCACTCGCCAAGCCTCTGCGACGTAGGCGCCAGCCGCGTCGGTCCAGGAGACATCTTCGGGAAAGCTCCCGTCGACGTGGAATGCGTCGGTCCCACTGGTGCGATAGCCGCCGGCAATGACGTGCTTACCCCGAGGACAGGCGGCCGCGTAACCCTTGTACCAGAACGAATCCGACGGTGAGGTGAACGAAACCCGCTCGTATCCGACCAATCCTTCAGCCCCCGGCCCGGCGTCGCCTTGCGGGCCCTTCGTGCCGGTCGGCCCTCTGTCCCCCGTTGGCACCCTGTCGCCGATCGGCCCTTTCGGCCCGCCCTGATTCCAGCTGATGGCGGTCTCGAAGCCGAGGCAGCTCTTGCCTGCCTCGGCGTCGATCACGCGCAGGACGCCGTGCGCTTTTCGTAACCACCGCTGACGACCCCGTCGCTGCGGGGGCAGTTCCTTCCTCATGTCCTTCCCTCCGTCCTTGATTGGACTGCCTGGGTTGAGAGCCTCAGGCCCGGAGGTTGTCGCGGAGCCCTTAAAAAGGGCTAAAAATGAGACGGGTGTCGCTCGAGTTTCGGATTTTGGGGTCGTTCGAGGTCTGCGGCGAGGATGGGGCCGCATTGGCGTTGGGTGGGCGGAAGCGCCGGGCGCTGCTGGCGGTGCTGCTCTTGCACCGGAACGAGCTGGTTGCGAGCGACCGCTTGCTCGAGGAGGTGTGGGGCGGCTCGGAACCGCAGCAGGCGAGTGCGAGCCTGCAGGTGTATGTGTCGCAGCTGCGCAAGCTGCTCGGTGGCGCCGAGGCGCTGCAGACGCGCCCGGGCGGTTACTCGCTCGCGGTCCGGGATGAGCAGCTGGATGCGGCGCGCTTCGAGGGCCTCCTCGCTGAGGCGAGGCAGGTGCTGGCGGAGGGCCGCGCCGAGCGGGCTGCCGGCCAGCTGCGGCGGGCGTTGGCGCTCTGGCGCGGTCCGCCGCTCGCTGATCTTGGCTACGAGAGCTTCGCGCAGGGCGAGATCGCCCGCCTGGAGGAGCTACGCCTGCTCGCGCTCGAGCTTCGGCTCGACGCGGAGCTCGCGCTCGGCCACCACGGCGACCTGATCGGCGAGCTCGAGACCTTGGTGGCGGAGCAGCCGCTCCGCGAGCGCCTGCGCGGACAGCTGATGCTGGCGCTCTACCGCAGCGGCCGGCAGGCAGACGCCCTCGCCGCCTTCCAGGCGGCGCGGCGCACCCTCCTCGAAGAGCTCGGGCTCGAGCCCAGCCCCGAGCTCAGGCAACTGGAGGCGGCGATTCTGCGCCAAGACGCCTCCCTGACCGTCGAGTCCGCGGAGCTACGAGCGCGCCGCCATCTCCCGGCGCCGGCTACGGCGCTCGTCGGCCGAGAGAAAGAGCTGGTCGAGATCGTTGCCCTGCTCCGCGAGAACGCTCCGCGCCTGGTGACCCTGAGCGGTCCCGGCGGCACGGGCAAGACGCGTCTCGGCCTGCAGGCGGCAGCCGAAACGGTGGACGTCTTCCCAGACGGCGTCTTCTTCGTCGGGCTGGCACCGCTCGGCGATCCCGAGCTCGTGGCGGCGACGATCGGGCAGGCGCTGGCCTTACAGCCAACCGGCGAGCAGACGGCGCTCGAAGGCATCAAGTCGCAGATTCGCGACAAGCGCCTGCTCCTTCTCCTGGACAACTTCGAGCACGTCGACGAGGCAGCTCCCGTGGTCAGCGAGCTGCTCGCCGAAGCGTCCGGCCTGAACGTGCTCGTGACCAGTCGCACCGCGCTTCACCTCTACGGCGAGCACGAGTTTCCAGTGCCGCCGCTGCTGCAGGCAGAAGCCGTCGAGCTCTTCGCCGCCCGCGCCCGGGCGGTGCACCCGCAGTTCGATCTCGGCCGGAGTGCGCCGCAGGTCGTGGCGCTCTGCCAGAGCCTCGACTGCCTGCCGCTCGCGATCGAGCTTGCCGCAGCTCGCAGCGGCGAACTCACACCGGCCGAGATGCTCGGGGTCTTGCCGCGCCGCCTCGAGCTCGCCACACACGGAGCGCGCGACCTTCCTGCGCGCCAGCAAACGCTGCGGGCGACGATCGAGTGGAGCCATGGCCTGCTGGAGGAGAGCGAGCAAGGGCTCTTCGGGCGCTTGGCAGTGTTCGTGGGTGGCTGGACGCTCGACGCGGCGCAGTCCGTCTGCGAGGCCGAC
>JAWVCV010000276.1:0-12807 GCA_033858115.1 Gaiellaceae bacterium | reverse complement strand
GGAGATCGTGCCGCGCCGCCGCCACCGCGCCTCGCTCGCGATCTGGTGCGGCGGCAACGAGCTCGACGGCGACGACTCGACGCCGGTGCTCGCGGCCCTGAAGCAGGTCGTGCACGAGCTCCACCCGGAAGGCCACTGGCTGCCGACGTCGCCGCTCGGCGAGGCCGACGTGCACGGGCCGTGGGAGCACCAGGGCTTGCGCGCGCACAACGAGCACTACGACACGCGCACGTCGAAGCTGCACAGCGAGTTCGGGGTCGAGGGGATGACGAACCGCCGGGCGCTCGAGGCGCTGATCGCGGAGGAGCACCGCTGGCCGGCAGACCGCAGCAACCCGGTCTACGAGCACCTCGGCGCCTGGTGGAACAACGCGCCGGTCGTGCAGGAGGCGTTCGGCGGCGGGATCGAGGACGTCGAGACGATGCGGCGCTGCTCGCAGTGGCTCCAATACGAAGGCCTTCGCTACGCGGTCGAGGCGACGCTGCGGCGCGGCGCCGGGACGATCCCCTGGCAGCTGAACGAGTCGTACCCGAACGCCTGGTGCACCTGCGCCGTCGATCACCGCGGCGACCCGAAGCCGGCCTACTACGGCGTCGCCAGGGCGTACGCCGGCGCGCCGACGGCGCGTTTTGCGACGCCGGCGTGGGGCGGGCTGGGCGAAGCACGGGCGGCGGTGACGGGGCCGGCGCGCTTCGTCGACCTGGAGGGGCGCGTCGTGGCGGAGGTCGAGGAGGGAGAGCTCGTGGCTCCTCTCGACGCGTTCGCCCACGACGCCTTCCTGCTCGACCTCGGTCCGAACCGCTACGTGATGACGCGAACGGCGACGCTCGAGCCGCTCCTCCACCTCCCCCGCGCCGAGATCGAGATAGTTGCTGACAGCAACTATCGCGTGATTCGTAACGTTTCGGGGACGGCTGCGTTGGGCGTCGTGCTCGAGGATGCGCGGCCCTACGACGAGCCCGGCTGGGTGACCTTCTCAGACAACGTGCTCGACCTGCTGCCCGGCGAGTCGCGGGAGATCGCGGTCGCCGGGCCGGTCGGAGCCCTGCGCGTGGAGGGCTGGAATGCTCGCGCCTAGGGCGATCGCTCCGGACGGCTCGCCTGTCGACGGCTTCCGCTTCGACGGCGCCATCGTGACTTACGAGGGCGCCGAGCCGGTCGAAGCCGGGATCCGCGTCGAGCTCGCGCCGCCGGCCGCCGACGACCCGAGCTGGCTCGTTCCCGGAGTCTTCTACGGCGAGAACCGGCTCGAGGGCTGCACCCGGATCTACCCGCGCTTCACGCCCGGCCGGGTCGACGTGGAGCAGATGGAGTCGGACGCATGGTCCTTCCGCGCCGACCGCTGCTCGACGCCCGCGGTCTTCTCGAACGGCCGTGGCCTCCTCACCACCGAGGTCAGCCCGCTGGGGCAGGCGGGCGTCGGCTTCGCGTGGCGCGACGGCAAGCCGCTCCTCTGGCTCGACTTCCCCTACCGGGAGGAGCCGCTTCGCTACGACGGCTCCGAGACGCCCCAGCCGCCGGACGTCCAGACGTACCGGTGGCAGCCCGGCGAGTCGGTCGAGCTCGACGTCCGCGAAGGCACGCCGGCGGACCTGCGGCCGCGTGAGCCCTTCGCCGATCCTGCCTGGGTTGGCGTCGAGGAGGCGGCAGCACTCGCGGCGTACGGGCTTCACCGCTGGCACTACAAGCCGGAGCCGCCGCGGCTGATCGAGACCCGCTCCTTCGACGCCGCGGAGGAGCGCGACCACATGCACGTCTCCTGGGTCAGCGGTGTTCCCTATGCATACGCGCTCCTTCTGCACGCGCGCCGGGTCGGGAACGTGGAGTACGAGCGGGCGGCGCTCGCGGTGCTCGACCACGTTGCGGCGAATCTCACGCCGGGCGGCACCTTCTGGTCGCAGTGGACCGTCGACCGCGGCTGGACCTGGGGCTGGCACCCGGACCACTCGCGCCTGCACGCCCGCACGCTCGCCGACGCCACGCTGTTCTTGCACCGAGCAGGGCCTCGGTGGCAGGACGCCGTCCGCTCCAACCTCGATGTCGTCCGCCGCACGCAGCGCGACGACGGCGCCCTTCCGGCCGCACACCACGTCGAGACCGGCGACGCCGTCTCGTGGGAGGGAACCGCCGGGATGGCGTGGATCCCCGCCCTCGTCGAGGCGGGGCACCTCGACGAGGCCCGCGCCGCCGGCGAGTACTTCAAGCGGTTCGACACCTGGTACGGCGCGCCCGAAGACGTCGACCTCGCGCCGACCTCGGAGGACGGCTACGCGGCGGTGATGGCCTTCGTCGCACTCGAGGACTGGGAGACGGCCAAGCGAGCAGGCGACTGGATGCTCACCTTCCGCTACACCTACGACGTCCGGTTCGACCCCGACACGGAGCTCGGCCGCCATGCCTTCAGGACGCGCGGCGCCGACCAGGCCTCACCCGCCAACCAGCACGTGCACTCCTTCGGGCTCATCTGCCTGCCGGAGCTGGTCCGGCTGGCCCGCGAGACGGGCGAGGAGTGGTACGAGCAGACCGCCCGCGAGAACCTGGCCTGCTTCCGCCAGTTCGTCGCGCGCCACGACGGCGATTTCGGCGCGCGGAAGGGGATGACGACCGAGCGGTACTACCAGACCGACGTCTTCGCCGCGAAGGGCGGCCTGCTCCCGCTCGCGCATGCGTGGACGAACGGCGTCCTCCTCTACGGCTGCGAGTCGGCGCTGGAGCTCGGCCTGTGAAGCCCTTTCCGGCCGGCTTCCGCTGGGGTGTCGCCACGTCGGCGTTGCAGATCGAGGGGTCTGCGGACGCGGACGGCCGCGGGCCTTCGATCTGGGACGACTTCGCCGGCGAGAGCGGCGAGACGGTCGGCAACGCGACCGACCACTACCGGCGCTGGCGCGAGGACGTGGAGCTGATGGGCTCGCTGGGGGTCAACGCGTATCGCTTTTCGCTCGCGTGGCCGCGACTCTTCCCCGACGGCCGGCGGCGCGAGCAGCGGGGATTCGATCACTACGACCGGCTGCTGGACGCGCTGCTCGAGCGCGGGATCGAGCCGCTCGTGACGCTGTACCACTGGGACCTGCCGAGCGCGCTCGATTGGCGCGACCGCGACACGGCCGAGCGTTTTGCCGAGTACGCCGCGGCTGCCTTCGACGCCTACGGCGACCGCGTCCGCCAGTGGGTGACGATCAACGAGCCCTGGATCATCGGCATCCTCGGCTACCAGCTCGGGATCCATGCTCCGGGGCTTCGCGACCTCCGCGCTTCCGTCGAGGTCATGCACCACGTGCTGCTCGCGCACGGGCGCGCGGCGCAGGAGCTCGGCGAGCGCGGCGAGATCGGCGTCGCCTACAGCCTCTTTCCGCACTATCCCGAGGGCCCGGGGGACGAGGACGCGGCGCGGCTCTCCGACGGCTACGTGAACCGCTGGTTCCTCGATCCGGTCCTCAAGGGGTCGTACCCGGACGACATGCGCGCCGTCTACGAGGAGCGGATCGGCCCGCTCGACTTCGTTCGCGCGGGCGACCTCGAGACGATCTCGACGCGCAGCGACTTCATCGGCGTCAACTACTACACACGCCGCGTGATCCGGGCGGCGCCCGGCCGCGAGCCGCTGCCCTGGGAGGTCGTCACCCTCGGCGACCGGCCGATGACGGGCGGCGACTGGGAGATCGTCCCGGAGGCGTTCACCGACCTGCTGCTGCGGCTGCGCGACGACTACGGCGTGCCGATCCTCGTCACCGAGAACGGCGGCATCTTTCCGGAGGCCCTGCACGACCAGGCTCGGATCGACTACCTGCGGGGTCACCTCGCCGCGGTGCACGCGGCGATCGAGCAGGGCGCGAAGGTGCAGGGCTACTACCACTGGTCGTTCCTGGACAACTTCGAGTGGGCGCTCGGCTACGAGCCGCGCTTCGGGCTCGTCCACGTCGACTACGAGACCCAGGAGCGGACGGTGAAGGACAGCGGCCGCTGGTACGCCGACGTGGTGAGGAGGAACGGACTGTGAGCACACTCGACGCGATCGCGCGGCCGAGCGGGACCTTCGCCATGGTCGCGATGGACCAGCGCGAGTCGCTGCGGACGATGCTCCGCGAGCACGGGCACGAAGCGGACGACGGACGCGTCGCCGCGTTCAAGCGAGCAGTCGCGCGGGAGCTGGCGCCGCACGCCTCCGGCTTCCTGATCGAGCGCGACCATCTGGACGATGTTGCGCCGCTCGTGCCGCAGGGCTTGATCCTCGCTGTCGACCGGCTCGACCAGGAGCCCGGCGGCGCCGTCGAGGACACCTCGCTCGACGAGAACGTGCCGGATGAGGACCGGCTCGTCGCGCTGAAGCTGCTCGTGATCTGGCGCGACGACGACCGCCGCGCGGAGCGGATCGAGCTCGCGCGCAGCTTCGTCGCCCTCGCGGAGCGCCACGGCCTTCTCTCCGTCCTCGAGCCGGTCGTGCGGCACGACGACCGCGAGTGGGCGATCGTCGAGGCGGCACGCGAGCTCGGCGCCACGGGCTGCTCGCTGTACAAGTGCCAGGTCCCGCTCGAGGGGAAGGGCGACCCGGCGGCGATCACGGCGCAGGCGCGAGCGATCGACGCCGCGCTCCCGGGCCCGTGGGTCGTCCTCTCTCAGGGCGTCGAAGCCGACGACTTCCCCGGCGCGGTCGAGGCCGCATGCAAGGGCGGCGCGTCGGGCTTCCTGGCCGGCCGGGCGCTCTGGACGGCGACGCTCGCCGCCGCCGACCCGACCGAGCTTCTGCGCGAGCGCTCGGTGCCGCGCCTGCTCGAGCTCGGCGAGATCGTCGATCGTCATGGGCGCCCCTGGCGGGAGAAGGCATGAGGATCCGCGGGATCATCGAGGGCTTCTACGGGAAGCCGTGGTCGCAGGAGGAGCGGCTCGACCTGCTCCGGTTCGCGGCAGCGGAGGGCTTCAACGCCTGGGTGCACGCGCCGAAGGACGATCCCTACCACCGGCGGCTCTGGCGCGAGCCGTACCCCGAGGCGGAGCTCGAGCGGCTGGCCGAGCTCGCCGGCGAGGCCGAGCGCCTCGGCGTCGACTTCGCGTACGCGATCGCGCCCGGGCTCGACGTCTGCTACTCGAAGGAGGCCGAGTGGGAGGCGCTGCTTGCCAAGGTCGAGCAGGTGCGAGGCGCGGGCATCCGGACGTTCCAGCTGCTTTGGGACGACGTCGAGCACACGCTCAACTGCCCCGAGGACGAGCTGCTCTACGGCCACGAGGAGCGCCCGAGCGCCGCCGCGCAGGCGCCCTTCACGAACCGCTTCGCGCGCGAGGTCGAGCAGCCGGGGCCCCTCGTTGTCTGCCCGATCGGCTATGCGGGCACCGGCGACTCGCCCTATCGCAAGCTCTTCGGCGAGCGGCTCGACCCGGACGTGGTCGTCTACTGGACGGGGCCGGAGGTCGTCTCGATCGGGATCTCGCGCGAGGCCCTCGACCTCGCCGTCGAGCGCTTCCGCGGTCACGAGCTCCTACTCTGGGACAACTACCCGGTCAACGACTTCGAGCCGGGCACGCTCTTCCTCGGTCCGCTGCGTGGCCGCGACCCGCGCCTGGCCGGCGGCCACTGCGCCGGCCTGATCGCGAACGCGATGGTGCAGGCGGTGCCGTCGAAGCTGGCGCTCGCGACGATCGCGGACTGGCTCCGGGACCCGGCGGGCTACGACCCGGACGTCTCCTTCGAGCGGGCGCTCAGGGCGTACGGCGACGAGGTCGAGGAGGCGGTGCGGCGGCTCGGGGATGAGGTCGACACCGCCGGCGCGCTCGCTCAGCTGGGGCGCGCGTGACGGACGTCGTCGTCTCCGGAGCGACCGCGGCCGGCGTCATGGCTGCGGCCGCCGCGCACGCTGCGGGCGCCGAGACGGTGCTCGTCGAGCCCGGCCGGCACGTCGGCGGCATGGTCTCGGGCGGCCTCTCCTGGACTGACGTCGGCGACCCGCAGACGATCGGCGGTCTGGCGCGACGCTTCTATGAGCGCGTCGCCGGCCATTACGGCGCCCCGCTCTGGGGCGTGAAGGGGCCCGAGCCGCACGTCGCGGAGCGCTTGCTCACGGAGCTGTTGGACGGCGTCGACGTGAGACTCGAGGAGACCGAGCTGCCGGACGCCGCCGTCTACGTCGACGCGAGCTACGAGGGCGACCTGCTGCCCCGCTTCGGCGTCCCCTACGCCGTCGGCCGCGAGTCGCGTGACCTCTACGGGGAGCCGTGGGCGGGCCGCCAGCCCGCCTACCGGCCCGGAAAGCACAACTTCTCCGTCCTGCTCGACCCGTTCGACGGAGACTCCCTCCTGCCGCACGTGTGCGAGCCGGAGCTCGACGAGCGCGGCTGGCCGTCGGAGCGGCTCGGCGAGGGGGACGGCGGCCTCCAGGCGTACGGGTTCCGCGTCTGCCTGACCGACCGGGAGCAGAACCGGCTGCCCTTCCCCGAGCCGGCCGGCTACGACGCGGCCGAGTTCGCGCTGCTCGAGCGTCACCTCGCCGCGGAGCCCGACGCGCCGCTGCTCGGCCTCGTCAGCGACCTTCTGCCGAACGGGAAGTGCGACGTGAACTCGATCGGGCCGTTTTCGCTGAACTTGCTCGATGGTTCGAACCGTGACTACCCGGACGGCGACGACGCGACCAGGCAGCGCGTCCGAGACCATCACCTTCGCTACACACAGGCCTTCCTCTACTTCCTGGGCGAGCGCGGGTACCTCGACGGCTGGGGGCTTGCGGCCGACGAGTTCGAGGACACCGCCGGCTGGCCGCACCAGCTCTACGTCCGGGACGGCCGCCGCCTGCTGGGCGAGCACGTCCTCACCGAGCACGACGTGCTCGGCGCCCGGCCGCAGCCGGACGCTGTCGCCTACGGCTCCTACAACATCGACATTCGCGAGGTCGAGCGCACCTGGCGCTACCTGCCCGAGTACACGCGCACGCCGGCCGTCTTCAACGAGGGGTATCTCTCGGTGGCCGCGCCCCCGTACCCGATCCCCTACCGGTCCTTGACCCCTCGCCGCGAGCACGCCGAGAACCTCCTCGTGCCTGTCTGCCTCTCGGCCTCCCACGTTGCCTTCGGCTCGGTGCGGATGGAGCCGACGCTGATGGGGCTTGGAGAGGCGGCGGGCCTGGCGGCGGCGCAGGCAGCCGCGCGCGGCGTCGCGGTGCAGGACGTGGACGTCGGACCGCTGCGCGAGCAGCTCGTGTGAACGCGATCGCGTTCATGACCGCGAACTTCGTCGCGCGCGAGACGGGCTGGGCGATGCACGGCTGGAGTCACGGCGACCGGGAGACGAACGAGGCGTTCCGGCCGCTCGAGAGCTTCGGCGAGCGCCTCGACGACCTGCTCCGCGACGTCCGCGCGCTCGGCTTCGACGCGGTCGACCTCTGGGGCGCGCATCTGAACCCGGCCTGGGCGACCGCGGAGCATGTCGACCTCGCCCGCGAGGCGCTGGCGCGGCATGGTCTGCACGTCTGCACCTACGCGACCTGGGTGGACGCCTCCACGGTCGGCCGCGCCTGCGAGATCGCGCTGCGGCTCGGGACTACCGTCCTCGGCGCTGGAACCTCTGCGCAGCCGGCGGAGCTGCTGCCGGTGCTGCGCGAGCACGGTGTCCGTCTCGCGATCGAGAACCACCCGGAGCGAACCCCGGCCGAGCTCCTGGCCAAGGTCGAGGCCGGGGGTGGCACCCTCTGCGCGACGGTCGACACCGGCTGGTGGGCGACCCAGGGCTACGACCCCGTCCGCGCGGTCGCAGAGCTCGGCGAGGTCGTCCAGCACGTCCACCTCAAGGACGTGAAGGGCGTGGGCGAGCCGCACGAGACGTGCCGCTGGGGCGAGGGGATCGTCGACGTCGAGGGCTGCGTCCGTGCGCTGCAGCAGATCGGCTACGAGGGCGCGATCGCAGTCGAGCACGAGCCCGAGGACCACGACCCGAGCGAGGCCTGCCGCGCCATGCTCGCCGAGCTGCAGGGCTGGCTCGCATGAGGGTTGCGCTCGTCGGCGCGGGCAACATCGCCGGTCGCTACGCCGAGCGGATCACGGCGACGGAGGGACTCGAGCTGGCCGGCGCAGCCGACGTGCTGGCAGGGAAAGCCGAGTCGTTCGCCGCCGAGCACGGCGGCGCCGCCTACGCGGACGTCGACGAGCTGCTCGCCGACGACGCCGTCGACCTCGTCGTCAACCTGACGGCGCCGCAGGCGCACGCCCAGGTGACGGCAGCGGCGCTCGAGGCGGGGAAGCACGTCCACAGCGAGAAGCCGCTCGCACTTCGGTACGAAGAAGCTGAAGCGCTCGTCGAGCTCGCGCGCGCCCGCGGGCTCCGGCTTTCGGCGGCGCCGGCGACGCTGCTGGGGGAGGCGCAGCAGACGCTCTGGAAGCTCGTGCGCGAGGGGGCGATCGGCCGCGTTCGCGCCGTCTACGCGGAGGCCAACTGGGATCGGCTCGAGGACTGGCACCCGGACCCGCGCGAGCTCTACGCGGTCGGGCCGATGGTCGACGTCGGCGTCTACGCGATCACGATCCTGACCGCGATGTTCGGGCCGGCGCGGAGCGTCCGGGCGTTCGCGACGACGCTCGAGCGCGAGCGGACGCTGCGCGACGGCACCGCCTTCCAACCCGGCTCGCCGGACTTCGTCGTCGCGCTCCTCGAGCTCGAGGACGGCGTGCTTGCGCGCGTGACTGCCAGCTTCTATGTCGGTCCCTGCCGCCAGCGCGGGCTCGAGCTGCACGGCGACACCGGCTCGCTCTGGCTGCCCACCTGGGCCGAGGCGAACTCACGCGTCCTGCTGCAGCAGCGGCACGGCGAGTACGCGCCGGTCGAGCTCCTGCGCGAGCCGTTCCAGGGCATTGACTGGAGTCGCGCGCTCGTCGACCTCGCCGAGGCGGTCAACGAGGGGCGACCGCACCGCGCGGGCGCGGAGCATGCCGCTCACGTCGTCGAGATCCTGAACGCCGTCGAGCGCTCGATCTCCGCGGGAGGCCCCGCCGAGGTTCGGTCGACGTTCGAGCGGCCCGAGCCGATGGAGTGGGCGCGCTGAGCACCTCTGAGTTGAGCTTCGACCTGCCGGCATACGTTCCGTTCGGGTCGGCCTGGCCGTATGGTGTGCTCGTGGAGGCCCTTCGTGGCGGCTGAGCGGACGTATCGCGCTCCGGGTCGCGTCAACCTGATCGGCGACCACACGGACTACAACGAGGGCTTCGTCCTGCCGCTTGCGATCGACCTCGACTGCGTCGTCCGCGCGCGGCCGCGCGACGACGGCCGGGTCGTGCTCCGGTCGCTCGACCGGGAGGGCGAGGTGAACCTCGCCGCGGACGGGAGCACCGAGCTGACGACGGTGGAACCGGCGTGGGGGCGCTACGCCGCGGGAGTCGTGCGGACGCTCGCACAGCGGGGTCGTGAGCCGGTCGGACTCGACGCGACGATCACGTCGACGATCCCGCTCGGCGCCGGGCTCTCGTCGAGCGCGGCGCTCGAGGTGGCGGTTGGCCTCGCGCTCTGCGACGCGGCTGATTTTTCGCTGTCGAAGCTCGAGCTCGCGCAGGCATGCCAGGAGGCGGAGATCGTCGCGACGGGCGTGCCCTGCGGGATCATGGACCAGCTCACCTCGCTCGCGGGCAGCCGCGATCACGCTCTGCTGATCGATTGCCGCAGCCTCGAGATCGAGCAGATCCCGCTGCCGGCCCGGCTCGCGGTGCTCGTCGTCCACTCGGGGATGCCGCGCCAGCTGGTCGACAGCGCCTACGGGGAGCGGCAGCGCGCCTGCGTGCGAGCCGCCGCGCAGCTGGGCATCCCCGCGCTGCGGGACGCAAGCGCCGAGCAGGTCGCGGGCGACCCGCGCTCGCGGCACGTGGTCTCCGAGAACGCCCGGGTGCTCGCCGCCGCAGAGGCGCTCGCGTCCGGCGACCTGGCTGCGCTCGGCACGCTTCTGGCCGAGAGTCACGCGAGCCTCCGCGACGACTTCGAGGTCTCGACGCCGGAGCTCGACGTGCTCGTCGAGAAGCTCGTCGAGGCCGGAGCGCTCGGAGCCCGGCTGACGGGAGCGGGGTTCGGCGGCTGCGTGGTCGGTCTCGCCAGTCGGGACGAGGCGGCCAAGGTCGTCGAGGCGGCGGCGGGGCACTACTGGGCCGCGACGGGTCGCCAACCGCGGGCATTCGTCTGCCGCGCGGTCGACGGAGCCGGGAAAGTCGTCGAGTGATCAGCGAGCGCGAGCTCCGCCAGGCGCAGGCGTACGCCGCCGAGCGGCTCGAGGCCGCCGGAATCGCGCTCACGGACGCCGAGCGGGCGGCGATCGAGGTCGCAGACTTCGGCCTCTCGCGGCTCGGGGAGATCGGATTGCAGCTGCTCGTCTACGTCAACACCGATCGCTATTGCGCCAAGGAGCTCGTCCTCTCCCCGGGTCAGACCTGCCCCGAGCACCGGCATCCGCCGTTCGACGGCTCGCCGGGCAAGGAGGAGACGTTCCGGTGCCGGGCGGGCGTGGTTCACCTCTACGTTGCGGACGAGGAGATCGTGCTTCGCCCGGGCGACCAGTTCACGATCCCGCCGGACACGCTGCACTCGTTCCAGGCAGGCCCTGAGGGAGCGGTCGTCTCCGAGTTCTCGTCCACGAGCCGCGACGACCTCGACGTGTTCACCGATGCGGCCGTGCAGCGAAGCACTGTCGTGGCAGATCCGCGAACGGCTCAGTAGTCCTCCGCAAGCAGGTTCCGCGTCGACGCTGATGGCGGCGGCGCAGCCGTCGGCGAGTCTCAGGGCATGAGAACGGCCGACGGAAAGGAACTTGTGATGAGAAAGGTATTTGGCTACGGAGGAATCGCCGCAAGTGTGATCCTGGTGGCGTTCGGCGCCGGCGCGATTGTGATCGGCGTCAGCGGCTACAACGAGGTCCGCGGCGAGATTACGGCGCAGATGATCACCGCGACGCCGGATGCGGCAGAGCTGACGAATGGCCGCTTGCAACCCGGTCAGGCGATCAAGACGGGCGCCGACGCGAAGGCGTTCGCAGACGTGATGGAACACCATGCGCTCGAGTCGTCGGATGGTCAGCGCTATGCGGAGATGGATCGCTTCCTGACGCCGAGCGGCGGGCAGACGAGCGACGAGGCGCTGGCGGCGAAGACGGCGGACGGACGTCCCGTCGAGAACGGCCTGCGCACCCTCTGGGTGACGGAGACCGCGCTCACCACCGCGCTCAACACTGCCTTCTTCGCAGAGCGGGTGGCGCTCTTCTCGATCGTGATGGGCGCCGCGCTGCTGCTCACGGGCATCGGGTTCTTCGTGCTCACGCTCGGCGGGGCGCTTGGGTTCGTCGCGCTCCCCAAGCGCAGCAGCAGCAAGGTTCAGACAGCGTCGGCCGCGATCTAGCACCACGCGGACCGAGATGAGGGGCGGGCCGCGAGGCCCGCCCCTCATCGCTTTGCCGGCAACTAAGCGTCAAAGGAGGATCTGTCGCATGGCCAGCTATCCCGCTTCATCGATCGGCCGCCACAGCGGTGACTCCGGCAGGCCGCGGTTCAGCCCGGTCGCTGCCATCGTCGTCGTCCTGCTCGGGATCGCCGTCAGCGTCCTCGCCGTCGCGGCGCTGACCTCGATGCAGGCTGCCGACGACGCTCGCGATGAGGCGAACGCGACGTCCGCACAGCCTGCCGGTCACGACCATGCGACAGCTCACAACACGGCACTGCCGCTCAACAGCTTCGCCGGCGTCGTGCCCGAGAACGCCCAGGAGCTCGCGCAGGCGCACCAGGCCTACAACGCGAGCCTGCCGCCGCTCCCCGCCGGGGATCTGGTCAAGGTGCACATGACCTTGAAGGACATGGTCATCGAGGTGGCGCCGGGCGTGAAGTACAACACCTGGGCCTTCGACGGCCACGGCGCCCCCGGCCCGGTCGTCCACGTTCGCGAGGGCCAGACGGTCGAGATGACGCTCACGAACGGAGGCGCCATCCCACACTCGATCGACTTCCACGCCGCGCGGATCGCACCGAACGTCGCCTTCAGGGACGTCGCGCCGGGCGAGTCGTTCACCTTCCGCTTCGAGGCCGGCGACCCGGGCGTGTTCATGTACCACTGTGGCACCAAGCCCGTGCTCGCGCACATCGCGAACGGCATGTACGGCGCCATCGTCGTCGAGCCGAAGGCAGGTCTGCCGCCCGCGGACAACGAGTACGTGCTCGTCGCCAGCGAGTGGTACCTGAGCGGCGACGGCATCGCGCAGCCCGCGTCGCTCGACCTGGCGAAGGCACGCGCGATGATGCCTGACTGGACGACGTTCAACGGCTACGCGAACCAGTACGTCACGCACCCGCTGACCGCCGACCCCGGCGAGACGACGCGATTCTGGGTCGTGGCCGCCGGGCCGACGCTCGACACGAACTTCCACGTCGTCGGCACGATCTTCGACCGTGCGTGGGTGAACGGCGACATGACGCACTACGAGCAGGGCGTCCAGACGGTCCTCGTACCGGCGGGCGGCGGCGCCGTCTTCGACGTGAAGATCGACGACCCGGGTCTTTACCCCTTCGTCTCCCATGCCTTCGCCCACGTGGACCTGGGCCAGGTCGGCCTCCTCAAGGTCGGCAACCCCAAGGGAACGATGTCCCACTGATGACGCTTCGCCCGCGCACAATCATGGTCGGCTACGACGGCTCGGACGGGGCCACGCGCGCGCTCACCGCCGCTGCTGACCTCGTCGGCTACGGGTCGACCCTGGCGGTGGTCATGGTCCATGCGGGCGCGATTGACCGGTCCACTGCCGATGGTGCGCGTGAGCAGCTGCAGCGGCGGCACGTCGAGGCTCGCTACCACGACCTGCGCGGCGAGGCAGC
>JAWVCV010000275.1:0-2713 GCA_033858115.1 Gaiellaceae bacterium | reverse complement strand
GATCGCCGAGCTCGCTCGCTGCTCGGGGACGCAGTTCGACCCGGAGATCGTCGCCGCGCTCGCGGAAGAGCTCGGCGTCGGAACGGCCTGGTCCGCCGCCGTGCCCGCCTAGGTTTACGTCTCGCGTGGGTCGTACAGGGTGTCTGCATGAACAGAGAGCAACGCAGAGCCGCCGAGCGCGGCACCGATCCGAAGGACGTCGAGCTGCAGCAGCTGCAGAAGCTCGCGCCGCCTGGAACTCCGCAGGACGTCACCGACCCGCGGGCGAAGAACCAGCGGCGCGGCAAGGTGACGGCCGACAAGTGGAACCAGTAGGTCTCTAGCCGAGAGGCACGAGCCGGGTCGCGGTCGCTTTGAACGACGCGACCACCGGCTCGCCCTCGACGAGTCCCAAGCGTTCGGCCGACGCCGACGTGATCTCCGCCGTCAGCGGCCCGACCCGCACACGGACGCGATTGCCGAGGGTGACCAGCGAGCGCACCTCACCGCGGAGGTGGTTGAGGGCGGAGTCGGCCGCCTCGGTCCGCGCGAGCGCCACCTCCCATGGATAGACCGCGAGCCCGACCCGGCCGGCGCCGGCATCGGTCGAGAAGGCCGACCCGCCCGAGTCGAGCACGACCTCGGTGAGCCCGTCGGCGCCCGGCCGCGCCGTGCCGTGCAGGAGGTTGGCGCCGGTGAAGCTGGCGACGAAGGCGTCCGCGGGCGCGGCGAGCAGCTCCGCAGCGCTGCCGAGCTGAAGGATCCGCCCCTCGACGAGGACGCCGACGCGGTCGGCAAGCGCCGCGGCGTCCTCGAAGTCGTGCGTGACGAGGAGCGTCGGCAGCCGCAGCTCGGCCAGCAGCTCGGCCAGCTCGCCGCGGACGACGCCGCGCGTGTGCGTGTCGAGGGCCGACAGCGGCTCGTCGAGGAGGAGGACCGCCGGGTCGCGCGCGAGCGCGCGAGCGAGCGCCACGCGCTGACGCTCGCCGCCCGAGAGGTCGCCCGGGCGGGCCTTCGCGAGGTGCGAGATCCCAAACCGGCCGAGGAGCTCGTCGACGCGCGCCCGTCCGCCGAAAGCGACGTTCCCGCGCACGTCCAGGTGCGGGAAGAGGGCGTATTCCTGGAAGACGAGACCCACAGAGCGCCGCTCGGGGGGCAGGTCGACGCCGGTCTTCGTGTCGAGCCAGGCCGTCGACGCGAGCGCGATTCTCCCCCGGTCCGGCCGCAGCAATCCGGCGATCGAGCGCAGCACGCTCGACTTCCCCGCTCCGGACGGCCCGACGAGCGCGAGCGTCTCGCGCCCGAGCTCGAGCTCTACCGAGAGGCGGAAGGAGCGGAGAGCGTGGTCGAGGGTGAGGTCGAGCGTGTCCATGTGGGCACGAGCTTGACGGCGAGGAGGAGGAAGGCGCTGACGACGACGAGCTCGGCGCCGATCGCCAGCGCGACGTCGAAGTCGACGTCGAACTGCTCGTAGACGGCCAGCGAGAGCGTCTGCGTCACGCCTTGGAGCGAGCCTGCGAACATGATCGTGGCCCCGAACTCGCCGATCCCGCGGGCGAACGAGAGCGCCCAGCCCGCGCCGAGCCCACCGGCCGCGAGTGGCAGCGCGACGCGGAAGAACGTTCGAGCCGGGCCGGCTCCGAGCGTCCGGGCGGCCGCCGTCAGCGACGGGTCGACCGACTCGAAAGCCGAGATCGCGGCGCGGAGGTAGAAGGGGCTCGCGACGAACATGACGGCGAAGACGACTGCGACCTGGGTGAGCGCGATCTCGATTCCGAGCAAGCTGATCGCGCCGCCGAGGAGCCCGAAGCGGCCGAAGGCGGCCAGCAGCCCGATCCCGGCCACCGCCGGCGGCAGCACGAGGGGCAGCTCGACCGCAGTGACGAGCAGTGGCTTGCCGCGGAACGAGCGCGTCGCAATCAGGTAGGCGGCGGGCGTCCCCACGAGCAGGATCAGCGCGTTCGCGATCAGCGTCGTCTTCAGCGTCACGAGGAGCGCGTCGACCGCGGCCGGCTCGTTCATCCCGTCGAGCAACCGGGCCGGCGGGATCTCGACGAAGATCGCGACGATCGGGAGGATGAGGAAGGAGAGCGCCAGCGCCGTGGCCAGCGCCAGCGCCGCCGCGAACGGCGTTCTCATGGCAGCCCGAATCCCGCCCTGGCGAGCTCGCGCCTGCCGTCGGCGCTGAGCAGGTCGGCGATGAACTCGAGCGCGGCCTCCCGGTTGCCCGACTCCTTGACGACCGCGACCTCGTAGCGGACCGTCGGCTGCGAGCGCTTCGGCAGCGGGATCGCACGCAGCCGCGCGGACGCCGCGCGCACGTCGGTCGCGTAGACGAAGCCGGCGTCCGCCTCCCCGAGCGCGAGCTTGCCCACGATCCCCTTCACGTCCGGCTCCTGGCTGACCGCCTTGCGCAGCACCCGCAGCAGGCCGAGCCGCTTCAGTACCTCGCGCGTGTAGAGGCCGACCGGGACCTTCTGGCCGGCCACGACGAGCTTGAGCTTCGGCCGTCTTGCGAGATCGGAGACGCTCCCGATCTTGGCCGGGTTCGAGCGGGGCACGGCCAGGACGAGCGAGTTCGTCGCGAAGGTGCGCGGCTTCCCCACGAGCCCGCTGCGATAGAGGTCCTGCGTGTAGAGCGGGCTCGCCGAGGCGAAGACGTCAGCCGGGGCGCCCCTCGCGATCTGGAGCGCCAACTGGTTCGAGCCGGCGAACTGGAAGCGGGACGACTGCG
>JAWVCV010000274.1:0-7394 GCA_033858115.1 Gaiellaceae bacterium | reverse complement strand
CGGCCGCGCAGGAAGCCGGAACGGACGGCGAGCGCGTCGGGCCGGTCGGGCTGGGTGCCGTACATCGGCGACTCGACCCGGCCGATCACGCGGCCGCGCACATCGGCGACCAGAAAGCCCTTGACGCTACGGAGATCGAGTTCGACTGCGCTCATCGGTGAGAACCTATTCCCGCCTCATGAAGTTTCTCCCGCTGCCCGGGTTAGAACTTTGTAAAGGAAGGACCGGACGACGTCGGTGCGTGCTACCGGCTCTCCTGCTGGCGGAGCAACCACACGATCCCTTCGCCGAGTGTGTCGAAGATGCGCGGCCGGACCGCCGCGGATGCGGCCTGCTCCACCGACGAGCTGGTTGCCAGCCGGGTGACGGCGTCAGACGCGATCAAGGCGATCGGGCTGGGGCCGAGCCGGTCCGAGAGCTCGACCACGTCCAGGGAGATCTTGCGAATGTCCTCCTCCGAGAGACGGCCGGCGTCGAGGTTCGAATGGTCGACCAGGATCGGCATTCCGGCCGTGAAGCGCTCGTCCGAGGTCAGGTCGGCATTCATCGCGTTGAAGCCGGCCACATCCGCGAGCCCGAACGTATGGATGATCACGCCGTCGGGCTCGCCAACGAACTCGATCCTGTGTCGCACTCAGCCAAACGTAACCCTTTCCGGGCGATTTGAAGCCAGCGCTGAGCCCGCGGCGCGGGGTCGCGGCGTCGCGCTCCTACAATCGCAACGTGGACGCGCCCGCCCGCCACCTCCGCCTGCTCACCGAGACGATCGCCGCCGTCAACTCGACGCTCGACCTCGAGGAGGTGCTCGAGCTCGTCGCGAGCAAGGTCGCCGACGCGCTCGAGGCGGATGCGTGCTTCGTCTACCTCTACGACGAGCGAGCCGACGAGCTGGTGCTGCGGGCGACGCACGGCACCCTCGTCGAGGAGATGACGCGGCGGCCGCGGATGCGGCCGGGCGAGGGGATCACGGGCGCTGCGGCCGCGGAGCGAGCTCCGATCGCGATTGCCTCCGGGGCCCACCTCGACCCCCGCTTCAAGCAGTTCCCGAACCTGCGCGAGGACGAGTACGAGTCGATCCTCGCGGTCCCCATCCTCGCCCGCGAGAAGCTCGAGGGCGCGCTCAACGTCCGCACCCGAAGGCCGCGTGAGCACACGGAGGCGGAGATCGAGCTGCTGGTCGCGATCGCGTCGCAGGTGGCGCAGACGATCGAGCACGCGAAGCTGTACGCCGACGCGCAACGCCGCGTCCACGAGCTGGAAGCGCTGGCGAAGATCTCCGAGGCCGTCTCCGAGTCGCTGTACCTGGAGGAATCGCTGGAGGCGATCGTGAAGACGACCATGACCGCGGTCGACGCCACCGGGGCCGCGCTCGTGCTCGAGGACGGCAAGATCGCCTGGCCGGAGGGCCGAGCCGGCGTGCACGCGCTGCGCCTGCCGCTCCGCTGGAAGCGGCGGCAGATCGGTGAGCTGGTCTGCGACCGCGACACGTCTTTCTCCGAGGATGATCGCGCGCTGCTGGAGGCGATCGCCCATCACGCCGCCGTCGCCCTCGAGCACGGGCGCGCGGTCATGCGGGGCGTGCTCGCTCAGGAGATCCACCACCGGGTCAAGAACAACCTGCAGACGGTGGCGTCGCTGCTGCGGCTGCAGGCACGCGCCACCGAGGTCGACCCGCGCCGTGCGCTCACCGACTCCGTCAACCGGATCCTGGCGATCGCCGCCGTGCACGAGGTGCTGACGGAGCACCGCGAGGACGACGTCGACCTCGCAGAGCTGATCGAGCGTCTGCGCGCGATGCTCGTGCAGGGGCTCGTCGAGGGGAAGGCGGTGGAGGCGGTGCTCGAGCCGGTCTCGCTAGCGGGTCACCGGGCGACGGCGCTCGCGCTCGTCTTCAGCGAGCTCTTCCAGAACGCGCTCGAGCACGGTGGCGGCACGGTGCGGATCGAGCTCGCGCGGCGGGGCGACGAGGTCGCACTTGCGATCGCAGACGACGGCGGCGGCCTCAACGGCGGCAGTGAGGGCACCGGCCTCTCGATCGTCCGCGCACTCGTCCGCGATGAGCTCCGCGGGACACTCGCCCTGTCCAGCGAGCCGGGCCTGCGCGCCGAGGTGGTCTTCCCGGCATGAGGATCCTGATCGCCGAGGACGAGACGATCATCCGCCTGGACCTGCGCTCCCTGCTCGAGTCCGCGGGCTTCGAGGTGTGTGCGGAAGCGCGGGACGGCGAGGAGGCCGTCGAGCTCGCGCGGGCGGAGCAGCCGGACCTGGCGCTGCTCGACGTGAAGATGCCGCGACTGGACGGAATCGAAGCGGCGCGGCGGATCCTCGACGAGCGGCCGATCCCGATCGTGATGGTGACCGCCTACGGGGAGCGCGAGCTCGTGGCGCGCGCGGTCGAGGCGGGGGTCTTCGGCTATCTCGTGAAGCCCTTCCGCGAATCGGACCTGCTGCCGGCGATCGAGACCGCCCGGGCGCGCCACGACGAGCTCAGCGCGCTGCGCGAGGAGGCGGAGTCGCTCGCCGACGCGCTCGTGGCGCGCAAGGCGATCGAGCGCGCCAAGGGGCTGCTGATGGCGAAGGAGGGCCTGTCCGAGCAGGATGCCTTCGCGCGCCTGCGCAAGGCGAGCCAGGTGTCCGGCCGGCCGCTGAAGGTGGTCGCCGAGGCCGTGGTCGCGACGCTCGACGCCTAGTACCAGGCTGTGACTTGGCTAGTTCTGCTGGAGTAGCCGCGTCTCCTGGCGCCTGCGGGCGAGGCGAAGCGCCAGCCAGACGAGGAGGCCGAGCAGCAGAAACGGGCCTGCGACGACGGCGAGGTAGAGGAGCGCGATGCCCTCCCAGGCGAGCACGTCCTTGATGTCGTCCAGCCGGCTGTTGCCGCCGACGGCGCCCGGCTGGATCTCCTCTGTCGTCAGCGAGAGGAAGACAGTCGCGGTGCGGGCCTCGGCGTTCGTTCCCCGCAGGCTCTCGCGGAGGTTCGTGAGCTTCTGCCGGGAGGCGGCGAGCCGCGACTGGAGCACGACCCGGTTCTCTGCGGAGAGGGTCGGGCTCTCGAGTTGCGTCAGGATCCCCACGATCCGACGCTGGGTCTGCTCGATCTGCGTCTGGAGGCTGTCGGCCTGCTGCTGGAGGTCGTCGATGCCGTAGCTCTGGCCGAGGATCGTCCCCAGCTGGGACAGCTGCGCGAGTGCGCCCTGGACCCGCGCCGTGGGAATCCGCAGCGTGATCTGGGCCGAGCCGCTGCCCGTTACGGGTGCCTCGTACCGCAGCGACGCAATGCTGCCGCCGTACTGGAGCGCGATCTGCTGCGCGCGCTTCGTGGCGCCGGACAGGCCCTCGAGATCCTCCACTCGGAGGCTCAGTTGCGCTTCGTAGCGCTGGAGCTGGCCCGGGGCGGGCGCGACGGCGGCGCCTGCGCTCCCCGTTGCCGCGTCGGCCGCGGGCGCGGGTGCGGCCTGGGCAGGCGCCGACTGGTTGAGGCTCGGAGAGGCGTTGGGGGCGACCTTCAGAGCCTCCCGCCGGCGCATCGTCCGTTCGACTGCGGTCGTCGGCCCCGAGGCAGACCGCTCGCCGCCGCCACCCACGTCGTCGCGGGTCAGCCCGATCACGCCTGCCGCGACGACCGCGACGACGACGGCCGCCGGGACGACGAGCACGAGGCGCCGCCAGCCCCACGTGAATCTGAGCCGGTCGAGAAAGGGCTCGCGCGCCGGCTTCTCCGCGACGATCGACCGCACGCGCTCGCGCAGGGCCGCGGGAGCGGCCGGCCGCGTGGCGCGGATCTCGTTCAGCAGCGTCTCAGACATGGACGGTCACCTTCTCCTCCAGCTTTCCTAGGGCCCGCGACAGGCGTGTCGAGACGGCTGTCGGGCTGATGCCGAGCACGCGTGCGGCTTCCTCGCCGTCGAGCTCGAGCAGGACCCGCAGCGCGATCACCTCGCGCTCCCCGGCGCTCAACTCGCGCAGCGCGGCCTCGAGCTCCGGCGAGAGGCCTTCGGCGAAGCCGGCCTCCAGCTGCTCCGGGACCGCCACGCGCTCCTCGCGCCTGCGCCGGCGCTCCTCGGCGCGGAACCAGTCGAGTGCGGTCGTGCGGGCGATCTGGCACAGCCACGTGCGTGCGCTCGCTCGGGCCGGGTCGAAGCGGCGCCAGAGCTTCAGCGCTTTCTCGAAGGTGTCCGCGGTGAGGTCCTCGGCGAGGGAGCGGTCGCGGGTCAGGTAGACGAGATAGGCGTACACGTCGTCGAGGTGCTCCTCTGCGGTCGTGGCGAAGCTGGCCGACCAGGCTCCTTGTCTGCGGGCCGGAAGCGTCATCGCCTGCACACCGTGTCTACGTCGCCGGACAGCGTTTCGTCACACCTGCTGGGCGGACTCGAACAGCTGCTCCCAGCGCTCGAGCAGGCGCTGCAGGTCGTCGCGCGCCACCTTGTGAGCGGCCAGCAGGTCGACGTCGCCCCAGTCGTCGGTGAGACGGCGCTCGAGCTCCGCGATCTCGAGCTCCCGCGCCTGGATCGAGCTCTCGATCTGCTCGAGCTCGGTCGGTCGCTGCGCCTTCGGCTTCTCGACCTTCGCCTTCTCCTTCCGCTCCTTCTGGGCCGGAGGAGCGGGCGCATCCTCGCCGGCCCGGACGCGAACGTAGTCGGCCCAGCCGCCGGGGTAGGAGCGAAGGCCGCCGTCCTCCACCGCCACGATTCGCTCGGCGACGGCGTCGAGCACCGCGCGGTCGTGCGAGACGAGCAGCACGGTGCCGGGGAACGCCTCGAGCGCCGCCTCGAGCGCCTCGCGGCTCTCCAGATCGAGGTGGTTCGTCGGCTCGTCGAGGATGAGAAAGTTCGCGCCCGACGCGACGACGAGCGCGAGCGCCAGCCGGCGCCGCTCGCCGCCGGACAGCGCCACCACCGGCTTCTCGTGCGCGTCCCACCCCGAGAAGAGGAAGCGGCCCAGCAACGCCTGCGCCTGCGGGCGCTGCAAGCCGGTGGCCCCCATCGTGCATTCGAGCACGCTGCCGCGCTCGTCGAGCTCGACCTCGTGCTGGGAGAAGTAGGCGAGCTCGACGCCGTGCCCGATCCTGCCGACGGTGCCCGCAACCATCGCCTCGAGGAGCGTCGACTTGCCGGAGCCGTTCGGTCCGATCAGGGCGACGTGCTCGCCGCGCTCGAGCACGAGCTGCGCGTCCCGGAGGAGCTGCTTGTCGCCGGCGGCGAGATCGAGCCCCTCCGCCTCCACGACCATCCGGCCGCTGCGCACCGGCTTGAGGAACTCGAAGCCGAGGGTTCGCCGGCCGGTGCTCGGCGCGTCGACTCGCTCGGCCTCGATGCGCGCGATCTGCTTCAGCTTCGCCTGCGCCTGACGCGATTTCGTCCCGTAGCGGAAGCGGGCGACGAAGCGCTCGAGCCGGGCGATGTCCTCCGCCTGCCGCTCCGCCCACTTCGCCTGGTTGGCGAGGCGCGCGGCCTTCTCCTGGCGCCAGACGTGCCATTTACCGGGGAAGAACGTCGAGCGCCCCGCCTCCAGCTCCAGGACCGACGTCGCGACCGACTCGAGGAACCAGCGATCGTGCGCCACGAGGATGACGGCGGCGTCGATCGTCGAGAGCTCCTGCTCGAGCCATTCGATCGAGGCCATGTCGAGGTGGTTGGTCGGCTCGTCGAGCAGCAGCAGGTCCGGGCCGCCTGCGAGCGCGCGCGCGAGCGAGGCGCGGGTCAGCTCTCCGCCGGAGAAGGTCTCGAGGCCGCGGTCGAGGTCGGCGTCCGCGAACCCGAGGCCGCGCAGGACTGCGGTCGCACGGTCCCGCCACCCGTATCCACCGCCGTGCTCGAGCCGGGCCTGCGCCTCACCGTAGCGGCGCAGGGTGGCGGGCGGGTGGTCGCCGCCGGCCATCGCCTCCTCCAGTCGCCTCAGCTCCCGCTCGATCTCGACGAGGTCGGAGGCGCCCGAGAGGGCGTACTCGCGCAGCGTGAAGCCGCCGAGGCGAGGAGGCCGCTGGTCGTGCAGTGCGACCCGCGCGCCCTTCTCCCAGGCCAGCTCCCCGCTCGCGAGCTCGGTCTCGCCGATCAGCGAGCGCAGCAGCGTCGTCTTGCCGGCGCCGTTCGGTCCCGCGAGGGCGAGCCGGTCGCCGCGCTCGAGCTTGAACGAGACGCCGTCGAAGAGCGGGTCGCCGGAAAGCTCCTTGCGGAGCGAGGACGCGATGAGCACAGCCACTCCCTAAGGGTAGTGGCCCGTTATCCTCGGGTCGTGGCCGCTGACGCAGAGATCCGCAAGCGCTCGATCGACACGATCCGCGCGCTCGCGATGGACGCCGTGCAGAAGGCGAACGCCGGCCATCCCGGCACCGCGATGGCACTCGCACCGCTCGCCTACGTGCTCTACCGGAGCGTCCTGCGACACAACCCGGCGAACCCCAAGTGGCCGAACCGCGACCGCTTCATCCTCTCCGCCGGCCACGCCGCGATGCTGCAGTACGCGGTCCTGCACCTGACCGGCTACAACCTCTCGCTCGAGGAGCTGAAGCGCTTCCGCCAGTGGGACTCCAAGACACCGGGGCACCCGGAGCACTTCGTCACCGAAGGAGTCGAGACGACGACCGGCCCGCTCGGACAAGGGTTCGCGAACGGCGTCGGCTTCGCAATCGCCGACCGGTTCCTCGCCGAGCGCTACAACCGGCCCCATTACGAGCTCGTCGACCGCTGGGTCTACGCGATCTGCTCCGACGGAGACCTGATGGAGGGGGTTTCGTATGAGGCGGCGTCGATCGCGGGCCACCTCGGCCTCGGCCGGCTCGTCTACTTCTACGACGACAACCACATCACGATCGACGGCACGACCTCGCTCACGTTCACGACCGAGGACAAGGCGAAGCGCTTCGAGGCGCAGGGCTGGCACGTGCAGTCCGTCGCGGACTCGGAGGACGTCGACGCGATCGAGCAGGCGATCGCGGCGGCGCAGGCCGAGTTCAGCGCGCCCTCTCTCATCATCGTGCGCAGCCACATCGCCTACGGCGCGCCGAAGGCGGTCGACACCGCCAAGTCGCACGGGTCGCCGCTCGGCGAGGAGGAGGTCGCGGCGGCGAAGCAGGCGCTCGGCCTCGACCCGGACACGCAGTTCGACGTCGCACCCGAGGTCTACGAGCACATGGACATGCGGCCGCAGGGGATCGAATGGGAGCAGGAGTGGCAACGCCGCTTCGAGGTCTGGGCCGAGACCTTCCCGCGCCTGCGCGAGGAGTGGGACGCCGACCACACAGGCAAGCCGCGGCCCGGCTGGGTCGACGCGCTGCCCGAGTTCCCCGCCGGCGAGGACGTGGCCACGCGGGACGCTGGGAAGAAGGTGATGCAGGCGCTCAAGCCCTTCACGCCCACGATGGTCGGCGGCGCCGCCGACCTCGTCGAGTCGACGAAGAC
>JAWVCV010000273.1:0-10194 GCA_033858115.1 Gaiellaceae bacterium | reverse complement strand
TCGAAGAACACGGGTGCCTCGAGCACCTCGCGCACGAGCGCGACGTGCTCCGGCTCCATCCGGACGAACGCCTCCGCGTCCACTCGCGCGCCTTCGCGCTCGGTGACGACTTCCTCCAGACGCTCGGTGAGGGCGAGTTCGCGCCGCTGCTCGTCGGCGAGCGCCTCCTCGATCTGCCGGCGGCGTTGGCTGCGTGCGATGGCGTCGCGATCCACGGAGAAACCATATTCGTTCAGCGGATTGCATACTGTATGTTCAACGTCGTGGCACGAAAGCTCCACTCCGGCGGGCCGCTGACCAAGAACGCGAGCGTCGCGGCGACCGAGGTGATACGGCAGGCGATCCTCGACGGGCGGCTGCCGCCGGGGCGGCGGCTCAAGGAAGAGGAGCTCGCGCAGGAGCTCGGGATCAGCCGCACTCCCGTCCGCGAGGCGCTGCTGATGCTGCAGGCCGAGGCGCTCGTCGACGCGACCCCGAACCGCGGCGCGGCCGTCCGCTCGTACTCCGTCGAGGACCTGACCGACCTCTACCAGCTGCGAGCGCTGCTCGAAGGCTACGCCGCGCGCCGCGCAGGGACGAGGATGTCGGACGAGGCGATTCGCACGCTGCGCGAGAGCTGCGACCGCTTCGAGGGCCTGCTCGGCGACGAGGCGAACATGAGCGCGCTCGTCGAGGAGAACTTCTTCTTCCACCACGCGATCGTCGAGGGTACAGGCAGCCCGCGGCTCGGGACGATGCTCCGCCAGGTGATCGAGGTGCCCCTCGTCTACCGCTCCTACATCTGGTACTCGCCGGAGCAGCAGCAGATCTCGTCCCACTACCACTCGCAGATCACGCGCGCGCTCGAGGCGCGCGACTCGGAGCGTGCAGAGCTCGTGATGAAGGAGCACATCTTCGAGGCGCGTGACCTGCTGCTGGCGCACTGGCGGGAGCTCGAGGCCGAGGAGTGACGAAGACCGCCGTCACCGGGGTCGAGAGCGGGCAGGGCACCGAGCCCCCGGGGCCGCTCGCCGGTGTCAGAGTCATCGAGCTCGGGATGCTGCTCGCCGGTCCCTTTGCGGGACGCCTGCTCGGCGACATGGGCGCCGAGATCGTCAAGGTCGAGCCGCCCGGTCAGCCCGATCCACTCCGGGAGTGGGGCAAGGCACGCTACGAGGGGCGCTCGCTCTGGTGGCCCGTGCAGTCGCGGAACAAGAAGTGCGTGACGCTGAATCTCCGCGAGGAGGAAGGGCAGCAGCTCTTGCTCCGGCTCGTGCAGCAGAGCGACGTGCTCGTCGAGAACTTCCGGCCGGGGACGCTCGAGAGGTGGAACATCGGACCGGAGCAGCTCTGGGAGGCCAATCCCAAGCTCGTGATCGCCCGGGTCTCCGGCTACGGGCAGACCGGCCCCTATGCACCGCGGGCCGGGTTCGCCTCCGTCGCAGAGGCGATGGGCGGCATGCGCTACATCAACGGCTTTCCGGGTGAGCCTCCGCCGCGGATCCACATCTCGCTCGGAGACTCGCTCGCGGGCATGTTCGCCGTCCAGGGCATCCTCGCGGCGCTCTACCGACGCGACGCGCTCGGCGGCGGACGGGGGCAGATCATCGACGTCTCGCTGATGGAGGCCTGCTTCGCGCTGCTCGAGAGCACGGTGCCGGAGTACGACCGGCTCGAGATCGTGCGCGGGCCGGGAGGGACCGGGCTCGCGGGCGTGGCGCCGTCCAACATCTTCAAGGCCAGCGACGGCAAGTGGATGGTGATCGCCGCCAACGCGGACCGGGTCTTCCGGCGCCTCTGCGAGGCCATGGGCAGGGCCGAGCTCGCCGACGACCCGAAGTACGCGACCCATTCGGCGCGCGGAGAGAACCAGGTGGAGCTTGAGGGCATCCTCGCCGAATGGGCGAGCCGGCAGACGGCCGCCGAGATCGACCAGCTGCTCAACGACGCCGGCGTGATCTGCGGGCCGATCTACACGATCGCGGACATCTTCGAGGACGAGCAGTTCCGCGCACGCGAGATGCTGGTCAAGCACATGGATCCGGAGTTCGGCGAATACGTCGGCCCGGGGATCGTGCCGAAGTTCTCGGAGACGCCCTGCGAGGTGCGCTGGTCCGCGACCTGGGAGGAGGGCAGCCACAACCGCGACGTCTATGGCGGCCTGCTCGGCCTTTCGGACGACGACCTTGAACGACTCCAACAGGACGGCGTGCTGTGAGGGTGACGGTCTGCGACGTCGGTCCTCGGGACGGGCTCCAGAACGAGGAGCGGCGCCTCGACCCCGGGACGCGCGCCGAGCTCGTGAACCGTCTGGCGAGGGCGGGTCTGCGACGCATCGAGGCCGTCAGCTTCGTCAATCCGGCGCGCGTTCCGCAGATGGACGGCGCCGAGGAGGTCGTCTCCGCGATCGACCGCCGCGACGGCGTCGTCTACGCGGGGCTGGCGCTGAACGAGCAGGGCTACGACCGTCTGGCGGCCACCGCCCTCGACGAGGTGCACTTCGCCTTTGCGGCGACGGAGACGTTCAACCACCGCAATCAGAACGCCTCGCCGGAGGAGTCGGTCGAGGCGGCGGCCAGGATCATCGAGCGGGCCCATGCGGACGGGATCCGTGCGACCGTGACGATCGGCGTCGCCTTCGGCTGTCCGTTCGAGGGGGCCGTCGACCCTGGTCGGATCCTTGAGCTTGCGGCACGACTCGCCGACGCCGGCGCGGACGAGATCGTCCTTGCCGACACGGTCGGCGTCGGGGTCCCCCGCCAGGTGAAGCAGCTGGTGTCGGAGGTGGCGAAGCTTGCCCGGCCGATCGGGGTCCACCTGCACAACACGCGGAGCACGGGCTTTGCGAATGCCTACGCGGCGCTCGAGGCCGGCGCGACCGTGCTCGACGCGTCAGTCGGAGGCATCGGCGGCTGCCCCTTCGCACCGCGCGCGACGGGGAACATCGCCACGGAGGACCTCGTCTACCTGCTGCACGGCGAGGGCGTGGACACGGGCATCGACCTCGACGAGCTGATCACCGTCGCGGAATGGCTGGAAGCGGAGCTCGGGCGAGAGCTCCCCGGACAGGTCTATCGCGCCGGCGGCTTCGCGCCGGTCGCCGGCTGAAAGGAGCACCAGGATGGCGTACAGGCTCGGGGTCGACGTGGGCGGCACGTTCACCGATCTCTTTCTGGTCGGAGACGGCAGCACCGACGGTGACGCGCAGTTCCGTGTGAAGACTCCCTCGACGCCTGGCGACCCATCGGAGGGCGTGCTCATAGGCGTCAAGCGGATCTGCGACGAGGCGGGCATCGACGTCGCCGATCTCCGGAACATCCTGCACGGGACCACGGTGGCGACGAACGCGGTGCTCGAGTCGAAGGGAGCGCGCGTGGGCCTGATCACGACGCAGGGCTTCCAGCAGATCCTGCACCTCGCCCGCTCGCAGACGCCCGGACCCCTGGCCGGCTGGATCATCATGATCAAGCCCGATCCGCCCGCCTCGCTGGCGGACACGCGGGAGGCGGTCGAGCGCATGGATGCGCGCGGCAACACGCTCGTGGCCGTCGACACGGCGCAGGTCGAGTCGATCGTGCGCGATCTCGTCGAGTCCGGAGTCGAGTCGCTGACGGTGGCGCTGATCAACTCGTATGTGAACGGCGCGCACGAGCGTGAGATCGGCGAGCTGGTCGAGCGGCTCTACCCGGGCTTCCCGGTGACGCTCTCGGCCGAGGTGCTGCCCGAGTTCCGCGAGTACGAGCGTGCGCTCACGGCGTGCATGAACTCCTACGTCCGTCCGAAGGTCGCCGACTACGTCAACCGCCTGCAGGAGCAGCTAAACGGCATCGGCGCGAAGGCGGAGGTGAACATCCTCCGCTCCGATGCGGGATTGATGACGACGCGAGAGGCCGCCCGCAACCCGATCTACGGCGTGCTCTCGGGGCCGTCCGGCGGGGTTGCCGGCGCGCTCTTCGTGGCGCGCAAGGCGGGCTACGACGACATCCTCACCTTCGACATGGGCGGCACGTCGACCGACGTCGCGCTCTGTCAGGACGGCCAGCCGACGATTGGCCGCGAGACGACGATCGGGCAGTTCCGGATCAAGGTGCCGTCGGTGAACGTGCACACCGTCGGCGCAGGTGGGGGCTCGGTCGCACACGTTCCGGAGCTGACGAAGGCCCTGCGCGTCGGCCCGCAGTCAGCGGGGGCGGAGCCCGGTCCCGCCGCGTACGGCAGGGGCGGAACCGAGCCGACCGTCACCGACGCGAACGTCGTGCTGGGCCATCTGCCTCCGCGCCTGCTGGGCGGGGAGATGGAGCTCGACGTCGCCGCCGCGCGGGCGGCCGTGCAGCAGGTCGCGGACGCGATGGGGCTGGACTCGGTCGAGCAGGCTGCCGAGGGGATCCTCGCGATCGTCAACGAGAACATGGCCGGGGCACTCCGCCTCGTCTCCGTCCAGCGCGGGCATGACCCGCGCGACTTTGCCCTCGTGGCCTACGGCGGCGCAGGCCCGCTGCACGCGAACGCCCTGGCGAAGCTGATGGGCTCGTTCCCCGTGATCGTGCCGCCCGCGCCGGGCCTCCTGTGCGCGATCGGCGACCTCGTCGCCGACTTTCGCGACGAGTTCGCGCAGACGCACATTCGGTTGCTCGACGATGCGAGCGGCGACGAGGTGGCGGAGATCCTCGGCGGGCTCGGCGGTCGGGCGACCGCGTGGCTCGTGGGCGAGGGCATTCCGGAGGAGGCGCAGCGAGTGGCCTACAGCGCCGACATGCGCTATCACCGCCAGGGCTACGAGATCCCGGTGGCGCTCGAGCCGGAGCAGATCGGGAACGGCGGTCTCGCCGACCTGGGCGAGCGTTTCAACCAGCTGCACGAGCAGCTGTACGGCTTCCGGATGCCGGGCACCGCGTCGGAGATCGTCAACCTGCGCGCGGTCGGCTACGGAGACGTGCCGAAACCGGAGCTACCGGTCGGGGAGGTCGGCTCCGAGGATGCGTCCGGCGCCGTGGTCGACGAGCACGAGGTGATCTTCGACGGCGAGCGCGTCCCGACGAAGATCTACGACCGCTCCAAGCTCCAGCCGGGAGCAGCGCTCGACGGGCCTGCGGTCGTGACCGAGTTCGACTCGACCACTGTGGTGCTTCCAGGGCATCGCGCCGTCGTCGATTCCAACTTCAACCTCCTGATTACCCCCAACGACTGAGCGAGGAGAGATGTCAACCACCGAAGAGCTCCGCATCGCCGAGATTCCGGATGTCGAGGTCGATGCCGTCACGCTCGACATCATCGAAGGCGCGCTGAAGAGCGCGCGCTTCGAGATGGACGCCGTCCTCTTCCGGTCGGCGATGAGCCCCGTGATCCGAGAGCAGCACGACGAGTTCCCGATGATCACCGACCCGCGCGGGCGCATGGTCGTGGGCCAGTTCGGGGCGTACATCAACGAGATGATGGCGGAGTGGGAGGGCGGCATCTTCCCGGGTGACGTGATCCTCACCTCGGACCCGTTCAAGTGCTCGGCCTCGATCTCGCACACGAACGACTGGCTCGTGCTCGTGCCGATCTTCTTCGAGGACGAGCTCGTCGGCTGGTCGAGCCAGTTCGGCCACCAGATGGACGCCGGCGGGCCGCTGCCGGGATCGCTTCCGACCGGTGCGAAGACGATCTTCGAAGAGGGCATCATCATCCCGCCGCTGAAGATCCTCGAGCGGGGCGTGCCGCAGGACGCCGTCCTGAAGCTGATCTTCAACAACGTCCGCCTGCCCGAGATGAACCGGGCCGACCTGTTCGCGATCGTGGCGGGCTGCCGCGCCGGTGAGCGGCGGGTGATCGAGCTCTGCGAGCGCTTCGGCAAGGAGACCTACCTCGCGGCGCTGCAGGCGCTGCTCGACCGCACCCACGAGGCGATGCGGCAGCTGATCCTGCTCGCGATTCCCGAAGTGCCCCAGAGCTTCGAGGACTACGTCGACGACGACGGTCTCGGCAACGGCCCCTACAAGATGAAGCTGACGATCTGGCGCGAGGGCGACCAGGCGTTCTTCGACTGGTCCGGCACGGACCCGCAGGCTCTCGGGCCGATCAACTTCTACCTCTCCGAGGGCATGTTCAAGATGTTCATCGGGATCTACCTGATCATGGTCAACGATCCCCAGATCCTCTTCAACGACGGCTTCTACCCCCTGCTCCACGTCGTGATGCCGGAGGGATCGCTGCTGCGGCCGCGCTTCCCGGCCGCGCTGGGCTGTCGCACGCACGCGCTCGCGCGGCTCTTCGACGTCCTCGGCGGGGCGCTCGTGAAGCAGGCCCCGGAGCTGAACACGGCCGCCGGGTACGGGACCAGCCCGTACATGCTCTATTCCGGTTGGGACGGGAAGGGCGACTTCTTCTACTCGATGGAGATCCTCTACGGCGGCATCCCCGGCCGGCCGATCGGCGACGGGATGGACGGCCACTCCTGGTGGCCGCTGTTCGAGAACATCCCGACCGAGTACCTCGAGGTCTACTACCCCCTCCGCATCGACGGCTACACGACCGTGACCGACTCCGGCGGAGCGGGCTTCCACCGGGGCGGCAACGGCGTCGAGAAGCGCTACGTCTACCTCGAGCCGGGGGAGGTCTCGATCCACGACGACCGCTGGCTGACGCGGCCCTGGGGCGTGCTCGGCGGCGAGCCCGGCGGGCGCTCGGAGAAGATCCTGCAGCGGGCCGACGGGACCGAGGAACGGCTGCCATCCAAGTGCGACCGCGTCGTCGTCGAGCCGGGCGACATGCTCGTCTTCCGGACCGCCGGCGGCGGGGGCTGGAAGGACCGGCTCGACCGTCCCGCCGACGTCGTCGCACGCGACGTGTCCTACGGCCTCGTCTCGCGGGAGCACGCGCGGACCGGCTACGGCGTCGTCCTCGCGAAGGACGGCACGGTCGACGTGGACGCGACGGAGGCGGAGCGCACGAGGCAGCGCGACGAGCGGGGCGAGGCGCTGCCCTTCGACTTCGGCCCGCCGCTCGAGGACGTCCTGGCCTCGTGCAGGGAGGACACCGGGCTCGAGCCGCCAGCGCCTGCGAAGCCGCTCCGCTGGTCGCCGCTCGAGGACGGAGCGGCCGCCCTCGCACGCGTTCGCGCCGGGGACGACGTTCCGGAGCCGGAGCGCGCATGAGGCACGAAGGGTTTCACGGGCGGGCCGGCTTCGGGCGGCGGCCTGCCCTGCTGATCGTGGACGTCAACGTCGGCTTCACCGACCCCGATTCGCCACTCGTCTGCGAGCTGGGGGACGTGGTCGCCGCGATCCGGCGGTTGCTCGAAGAAGCGCGCCGCGCGGGGCTCCTCGTCGTCTACACCACCGTTTCCTACGGGGTGGGTGACAAGCTCGCAGCCGCCGCGTTCATCGACAAGATCCCCGCGCTGCTCACCCTCGAGGCCGGCAGCCGCTGGGTCGAGATCGACCCGCGGCTCGCGCCGGAGCCGGGCGAGCCCCTGCTGAACAAGCTGTTCGCCTCTGCGTTCTTCGGCACGCCGCTCTCCAGCCTGCTTGCCGCCGCCGGCTGCGACAGCGTCATCGTCACGGGCGCCTCCACGTCGGGGTGCGTCCGCGCCACCGTCGTCGATGCGATCCAGCACGGCTACCGGCCGCTCGTCCCGCGCGAGGCGGTCGGGGATCGCAACCCCGCCGCCCACGAGGCGAACCTCTACGACATCGACACGAAGTACGGCGACGTCGTCTCGGTCGACGAGGTCGTCGCGCACCTGGAGGAGCTCGCTGCCGCACATGCTCGCTGAGATGGAGGGCAAGATCGCGGTCAACGGCGCCGACCTCTGGTACCGGATCACCGGCGCTGGAGAGCCGGTGCTGCAGATCCACGGCGCCGGCTTCGGGCACTTCAACTTCGCGCCGGCGACGCCCGAGCTGTCGAAGCGGTTCAAGGTCGTCGACTACGACATGCGCGGCTACGGCCAGTCCGACCGGCCGCTCCAGGACTACGACATGGAGGTCTGGGCCGACGACCTGGCCGGCCTGATGGACGCGCTGGAGATCCCGGAGGCTCACATCCACGGCACCTCGATGGGCGGGATGATCGCGATCGTGTTCGCCGGGAAGTACCCGGACAAGACGACCTCCGTCGTCATCAATTGCGCCGCCGCGAAGCTCGGCAGGACCGGACGTCTGATCTTCAAGAACTGGATCGACATCGCCCGCGTCGACCCTGACGGGCCGGGCAGTCGCATCCTCGCCGAGCTGATCGCGTGGCAGGCGCTCTCGAAGAGCTTCCTCGAGACGGCCGAAGGCGTGGCGGCGATCGACACGATCCAGGAGATCCTGCGCGACTCGAACCGGCTCGAGGTCTTCACCGCCGCCTGCGAGGCGATGTGCGACATGGACCTGCGGCACTGGCTGCCGAGGATCACCTCGCCGGCGCTCGTGCTGGGCGGCGACGAGGACATCATGACGCCGTGGGACCAGGGCCCCGGCGGCGCGGGCCAGGAGGCGATCCACCAGGGCATCGCCGGCGCCGAGAAGCACGTGATCCGCGGCTCGAACCACTCGACGATCTTTGACAACACCGAGGAGCACAACCGGGTCGTGCTGGACTTCTTCGCGCGGCACGCCGGCGGCCGCTGATGCCGGAAGTCGAGGAATACGGCGTCGAGCCGATCCCGCCCGAGCTTCGAACTGCGGGCTGGCGCACGCTCTTCGCGATCAACTTCACGTTCTTTCTCAACCCGGTGATGTACGTGGTCGGGGCGCTTGCCGTCGTCGCGGGCGGACTCCCGCTGTGGTGGGCGGTGGCGGCCGTGGTGGTGGGCCAGGCGCTCGCCTACGCCATCCTCGTCGTCGCGGCGCAGCCGGGGGTCGACCACGGGCTCCCCGGGCAGGTCGCGATGCGCGCGACGTTCGGATTCTGGGGTGCGCGTGGGCTGACCTCCCCCTACCGGATGGCCGCCGCGATCTACTGGTTCGCCGCCCAGGCGCTGACCGGGGCGCTCGGCTTCCAGGCGATCGTGCAGGCCATCACGGGCGAGCGGTTGCCGCTCGTCCCTGTTGCGCTCGGCCTCGCCGTCGTCCAGGCAGCGGTGGCGGTGCTCGGATTCGACGTGATGCGCTGGCTGCTGCGGGTGGTGCTGCCGCTCAGCCTCGGGTCGGCGGCGGTGCTCATCGGCCTCTATCTCGCGAGCGACGATCCGGCCTTCGCGGTCGGCCGCGTGTTCGCATCGCCCGACCAGCAGTTCACCTGGCTCGGCTTTGCCACGTTCGTGACCGTGATGTGCGGCGCCTCGCTGACGCTGGTGACGAACGTCGCCGACTTCTCGCGCTACGCGCCAACCCGGCGGGACGTGCGCGTCGGCCTGTTCGCATCCGCGGTGCTCTCGGTGGCGGTGACCAGCTTCATCGGTGGCTACGTGGCGTCCGCGACGGGCGAGACGAACCCGTTCGTGGCCGTGGCCGCTCTCACGACGAGCGATCTCCTGCTCGTTCTCCTCCTCGTCGCGATCGTCGTGCAGACGTTTTCGGCGAACCTGACGAACGTGTATACGGCCGGCATGTCGCTTGTGAACGCCGTGCCGCGCCTCGGTCGCCTGCCCGCGACCATCGTGGCCGGGGCCATGGCCGTCGTCCTCTCCGCGTTCCCGGCGTTCATCGAGGAGGCGCAGTCCTGGATCACCCACCTCGGGAACGTCGCGGCTCCGCTGGCGGGCGTCGTGCTCGCCGACTACGTGCTCGTGCAGCGCACGCGCATCGACGTGCCGGCGCTCTTCGACGGCCGCGGCCGATATCGGTACGCGTGGGGCGTGAATCTCGCCGCGGTGGCGGCGACGGTGCTCGGGGTCGGCATCTTCTACGCCGTCCCGCACGAGCTCGTGAAGGTCGTCTGGGGCGTCTCCGGGGCGGCGCTCATCTACCTGGCGCTGTCCAGCCTCCAGGCCCGATTCCTCGCTCGGGACTTCGGCCCGCGCGACCTGCCGAGCACGTCACTGGGTGAGGGGTAGGCGATGATCGTCCGCGACGCCGGAGCCGCCTGGCAGGTCGTCATGCAGACCGATCACGCAGACCTCGCGGCCGCCCTCGCGCGCGCCTGGCGCGAGCAGGGGCCGAGGCACGAGTCGGTCGCGATCGCGGCGGGGCGGCACGACGACGGCTGGGCCGTGTGGGAGCGTGCCCCGCGTCGGGACGAGAGCGGGAAGCCGGTTAACTTCCTGGACGTCGACGTCCGCTCGCACCTCGCGTTCTACCGTGCCGG
>JAWVCV010000272.1:0-17835 GCA_033858115.1 Gaiellaceae bacterium | reverse complement strand
CACCGTCACGTTCGCGGCGGCAGACACGCCGGTGGCGCCCTCGGCGGGTGAGACCGCCGTCACGGACGGAGCCGACCGGTCGGGCGGCGGCGCGGTCGTCCCCGCGGAGATGTCGACGAAGTAGTTGCCGGTGCCGCTGTAGGACTTGACGCGAAGGACGTAGGTGCCGGTCACCGTCGGCTTGAAGCCGATCTCGTCCTGGCGCCGCGCCGTCAGCGCCGTCGCCACCTGTGCAGTGAGCGGATCGAACAGATAGAGGTCGAAGTCAGGCGACGACGCCGTCGCGGCGCTGACGCTCGGGAGGATGAGGGTCGCGGCGATCGGGAACCGCGTGTCCGTGACGTTCAGCGGGTAATCGACGAAGGCGCCGGTCGCCGCGAGCGATCCTTCGCGCAGCTGGTGCTCCGGAACGGCCGGCCCGGTTCCGATCTCGACGCCCTTGGCCTGTTCGACCGCCGCGTAGCCGTCGAGCCTGCCGGCGCCGTAGTCGTTGTCGGCCCCGCGGGATCCGGCTGTCTTGTTGTCGCCGCCCCGGCCCCAGTCGACGGCCGTGCTGCGGATCATGTCCTTGACCTGTTGCGGCGTGAGCGCGGGGTTGGCATCCCGCATCAGCAGAGCCGTGCCGACGGTGAAGGGCGTCGCCATGCTCGTACCGCTGAACACGGCGTACCCGTTCGACGTGCCCGCGGCGGCCGAGGTGATGCTGACGCCGGGCGCCGAGACGTCCGGTTTGATCCTGCCGTCCGCGGTCGGGCCACGGCTGGAGAAGTACGCCTGCTTGAAGCCGTCCACGCCCATGTCGGCCATGGCGCCGACGGTGAGCGCGTCGGCCGCCGCGCCTGGAGAGCCGACCGTGCACGTGCCCGGACCGGCGTTGCCGGCGGCCACGACGACGACGATCCCGGCTGCGGAGGCTCTGTTGACGGACGTCGATTCTGCGTCGGTCCCGTTCGAGCAGCCGCTCGATCCGAGCGACAGGTTGATCGCCTCGATTCCATACACGTCCTTGTTGGCGATCACCCACTCGATCCCGGCCGCGACGTCGGCCGAGGTGCCACTGCCTGCGGCGTCGAGGACCTTGACGCCCACGAGCGCCGCGGCGGGCGCCACGCCGCGATAGAGCAGGTCGGGGCGCGCGTCGCCGTCACCCGCGATCGTCGCCGCGACATGCGTACCGTGACCGTGGTCGTCGATCGGCGCCGTCAACCTGCAGCCGCCGACGCAGTTGGCAAAGGCGATCACCTTCCCCTCGTCGAGATCTTGGTGCGCCGCGTCGATGCCCGTGTCGATCACGGCGGCGACCAGGTCTGCCTTCGAGTAGGCGGCGACGTTGCCATCGCCATCGCCGTCGACTCCGGCGTCGCTGCGCGCCTGGGCGACCCCGAACGACGACTGGGCGGTGTCGTTGAGCGCGTGCACCGGCAGGTTCTCCTCGACGGCGAAGACTCCGGGAACCAGCGTCAGCAGCCGGACCTGTGACGCCGTCAGCTCGGCCGCGAAACCGTTCAGGTAGGTGAAGCGGTGCGTCGGTGCAAAGCCGCCGAGCTGCGCCTTGAGCTGCGCGAGGCCCAGATCCGAGACGGGCAAGCCGAAGCGGACGATGACGCTGAGCCGCTCGTCGGGGGCGAGCGTTGCGAGACGGCCCTCGAGGTCGTCGAAGAGCCGGTCGCCGTCGAGGTCGGCGTTGACGGTCGCGGCAACCGTCTCGGTCGGCGCCGGCTCCGGGTTCTTCGCCCCGGCTGCGGCGCCGACTCCACCGGCCAGCCCGAGCGCGAGCGCGGCGATTGCAAACCTGAACCGGTGCACGACGACCCCCCTGACGGTTGCGGAACTCCGTCAGCCTAGCGCTGAAATCTCGCGAAATCTATGCGAATTTTCCACGAGCAGACCCGCTCACACACAGGCGGCCAGGACCGCGGTCGCGAGCGCGTCCACTCAGGCGGCCGCCAGCTCGCGGCGAATCCCGCACAGCGACCGCTCGCGTTCCCGAAACGCATCCACGACATCGGGATCGAACTGCCGGGCGCGTTGGTAGACGATCTCCGCCGCGGCCTCGTCCCAGCTGCGCGCGTCCCGGTATGGGCGGTCGCTCGTGATCGCGTCGAGGGCGTCGGCGACGGTGAAGATGCGGGCCGCCAGGGGGATCTCCATCCGGGCGAGGCCGTCGGGATACCCGAGGCCGTCCCACCGCTCGTGGTGGTGGCGGACCACCTTCAGGCCGTCCCGGTGCAGGAGGTCGACGTTGCGCAGCAACCGCTCGCCGAGCACCGTGTGCGTCCGCATCAGCCTCAGCTCGGAGTCGTCGAGGGCTCCGGGCTTCTGGAGGACGTGGTCGGGAATCCCGATCTTGCCCACGTCGTGCAGGAGGAACCCATATTCCACGCTGGGGTCGTCGAGGAGCCGCGGCTCGATCAGCTGCGCGAGCTCGACGGCGTACCGCTGAACCCGCTGCGAATGCGAGCCGGTGCCGAAATCCTTGGACTCGAGCGCGCTCGCCAGCGCGGACACCGTCTGCCGGTACGTTCGCTGCAGCAGCTCCTGGCGCCCACGCTCGATCTGGAGCATGCGGCGGAGGTCGTTCGCATAGAGGAGGAGCTGCTCGTGGGGCTCCCCCGTCGTCCCTCTGACGAAATCTCCGTCTTGGGCGCCGCCTGCGAGGCGCTCGACGACTCCGAGCAGCTCGAGCGGGCTGAACGGCTTGCGCAGGAGCGCATCGGCCCGCGCAACCCGGGCGGGGGCGTCCACCTCCTCGCCGGCCCCGGTCAGGAGGACGACGCCGATCCAGCTCGTCGCCGGATCGTCCTTCAGCCGCCTGCAGAAGGTCAGTCCGTCCACGTCCGGCAGGCCGATGTCCAGCACGACGACGTCCGGAGCACGGACCGCGATCGCGGCGGCCGCCGCGGCGGCCGTGCCGGCCTCGTCGATCTCGACGTCGAGGTCGTCGAAGGTGGCGCGAAGAAGCTCCAGGAGCCGGGGATCGTCGTCCACGAAGAGCACGCGAATGGGACGGGAGCCGACCGGGGGATGGTCGGCCGGCTCCCGCAATCCGGCCTGCGCGCCGCCACGAGGCCGGGTCGGGGTGACGCGGGCCTTCCCGCGCCGTTTCGAGGCGTAGTGCGCCGCCCTGGCGGCGGCGGCGAGCTCGGACGACGTCCGCGCGTCGCCGGGAAACATCGCGACACCCGCGGAGATCGTGGGCAGCGAGCCCCCACGGGTCTGCGCGGCGAAAGCGGCCGCGATCCGCTCGGCGACCTGGACGCCGGCCGCCGTCCCGCCGTCGACGACGACGACGAACTCGTCGCCGCCGACGCGGAACAGCTCCTCTCCCGCCCGAAGAGCACGGACGGCCACTCGGCCGACCTGTGTGAGCACGGCGTCGCCGGCCGTGTGTCCGCCGGAGTCGTTGAAGCGCTTGAAGTCGTCGAGGTCGAAGTGGACGACGGCGAGCTCGCGATCGTCGAACGTGGCCTGCTCGACCGCCTCGTCCAGCTGTTCTTCGTAGGCCTTTCGATTGGAAAGGCCGGTCAACGCGTCGCGACGCGCCTCCGCGTGCGTCAGGGCGAGGCGGCGCTCAGCGGCGAAGCCGGACGCGGCGAGAGCGGCGATGTCCGCGACGAAGTCCTCGTCCGCGGTCAATACGCCGTCCGGGTCCATCGTCAGCAAGAGCGAGCCCAGAGCCTCGCCGTCGCAGACGAGCGGGACGGCCAGGGCGTCGCCGCATTGGAGTCCCAGGCGCTCGAGCTCGCGTAGCTCGCCCTCGTCGGCGAACGCCGCGCCCGGCGTGGAGAAGGCACGCACTGCAACCGCCGGCGCGGCAGCCAGTTGCTCCGGGCGGGCGCACCCCGCCGCCCCCGCGAGCGAGAGCGCCACGTCGGGCGAGGCGATGTACGCCGCGGCCATGCTCGCTCCCGTGAGCTCGAGCAACTCCCTGGCGACGATCGTGCCGAGCCTTGTCCGGCTGGTGGCCTTCGCGAGCCCGTGGGCGAGCCGGACGAGCGGGTCGCTACGGCCTGCGATCGCCCGCTCGAGCTCCCACAGCGGGGCGCCCTTGACGCAGTAGGCGGCCGCTCCGGCAGCCATCATGGCGTTGATCGATGCCGAGTCGTCCGCTCCGGACAAGGCCACGATCCGCGCCTCGGGAACGAGCCCGACGATCCGTCGCGTCGCCTCGACCCCGTCGACGATCGGCATGTCGAGGTCCATCAGCACGACATCGGGCGTGAGTGCGAGAGCGAGGGCGACCGCCTCCTCGCCGTTCGCCGCCTCACCGACGAGGACGATCTCGTCGTGGTCGGCGAGCATCGTCCGCAGCGCGGCTCGCGCCTCGTCCGAGTCGTCGCACACCAGGAGGTCGATCATGCGGCCCGTCGCCCGGTCAGAGAGGGCCGCGCGGCCGAGGACACGTACACGACCTCCTCCGCGATGCTCTGCCCGCGGGCGTCCTTCGTCAGATAGGCACACGCACCGGCGTCGCGGGCACGCTCGATGTCCTCCACCGCAGAGGAGGACGAGAGCATCACCACCCGGACGCCGGGCAGCTCGGCCTGCAGCGTGCGCGCCGCCTCGATCCCGTCCACGCGCGGCATGTGGACGTCCATGAGGACGACGTCGGGGCGGAGGCTCCGTGCGAGCTCGACGGCCTGAAGGCCGTCCTCGGCGTTGCCGACGACCTCGATGCGGTCGTCGGAGGCGAACACCAGCTCGAGCGTCTCCGCGTAGAGCGGATGATCGTCGGCGATCAGGACTCGAACAGGGCGGATCCGGCGGCGATCCCAGGCGTGCGGCAAGGTGGAAACCTTTCGTCTCGGTGGCGGCTGCAGGGAAGTGCCCGGAATTGCCCGGAAAATTGCAGCGCCGGGCGGAAATCACTCGTTTAGGGGAGGCCGACTGCGGAAACTCCTGGCAATACTGCGGCCCCTGGTTCAGCGAAGCGGGCGGGGGTGCCACGCTTGGCAGCAATCACGTCGGTCGGCCGCGCATCCGAATTCGATCCACTCGAGGTCCCGGACGACTCCGGCGCCGCAGCAACGCTCTACGAGCGGCACTCCAGTCGCGTGTTCGGCTACTGCCTCTCCCGGCTCGGCCGCCGCGAGGATGCCGAGGATGCGGTGCAGACGACCTTTCTGCAGGCAGTCCGGAGCCTGCGCCGGGGTGTCGTCCCGCTGATCGAGTCGGCCTGGCTGATCGGCATCGCCCGCAACGTCTGCCGTGCGCGCTGGGAAGCAGCCGGCCGGGAGCGCCGGCTCGAGTCTGTGTGCGACCCCGTCGACCTCGACCAGGGGAACGCCGCTCCCGAGGGCCGGCGCGAGGAGCTGATCGGCCTCGAGCATGCCCTGGCGCAGCTCCCCGAGCAGCAGCGCGACGCCGTCCTGCTCCGGGACTGGCGCGGACTCTCCTACGAGGAGGTCGCCACGCAGCTCGGGGTCAGCCACGCCGCCGTCGAGACGCTGATCTTCCGTGGCCGACGCAAGCTCGCCGAGCTCCTTGGTGAGGAGCCGCGCGCGACACGCCGGCGCCTCGCCTCGCTCGGAAACCTCGGCTCGCTGGTCACCGCCGTCAAGACCGCCTTCAGCGGCGCGGCCGCAGCGACGAAGATCGCCGCCGCGGTCGGCGTCACCGCGCTCTCGGTCGGTGGCGCCGCTGTCGCGATCAACTCGCCCTCGCCCGCGACCGCGCCCTCGCCCTCGCCCGGCACCTCGCTCTCGCCCAGCACGAGCGAGCCGCCGGCGACGCAGGTCGGCGCAGCGCTGCAGGCGCCGGCGCCCACTCCAGTCCGCCCCCACCGCGCTTCCTTCCCGGCGACCGCCGCGGTCCCGCGCGCCGAGCCGGCACGCGCGAAGCCGGCCGGCGCCACGGTTCCGAGCGCCCCTGCGGCCCCGGCCCCTGCTGAGGCGCCCTCGACGCCCGCGACGACGCCACCGCCGGCCGGCTCGCCTGCGCTCACACCGACGCTCGAGGCAAGCGCGCCCGTCACGCCGGTCCTGAACGTGCCCAGGGCGAACGAGCTCGCCCCGCCCCCGACGGCGCCGGTCGAGGGCGTCATCGTCGGAGGCGTCACCGACACGGCGACGAAGATCGCCGAGCCCCTGACGACGCCCGCGACGGAGCTCGTGGCGGACACGGTCGCAGCCTTGCCCCCGGTGACCGTGACTCCCCCGGCGCCTGTGCCGATTCCGCCGGTCAAGCTGCCCTAACCCGCGGCAGTCGATCCGCTAACGTCGCCGGCGTGGTGCAGCGCTGCGCCTGGGTCCCGCTTGCGGACCCGCTCTACGTCGCCTATCACGACGAGGAGTGGGGCGTGCCCGTGCGCGACGACCGGAAGCTCTTCGAGCTGCTCAATCTCGAGGGCGCGCAAGCGGGTCTCTCGTGGGCGACGATCCTGCGCAAGCGCGAGGGCTACCGGGCAGCGTTCGCGGGTTGGGATCTCGAGGCGATCGCACGCTTCGGCGACCGGGATATCGAGCGTCTGCTCCGCGACTCCGGGATCATCCGTCACCGCGGCAAGCTCGAGGCCACGATCGGCAACGCCCGTGCGGCGCTGGCGCTCGACGTCTCGCTGAGCGAGCTCCTCTGGTCGTTCGTCGAAGGTGAGACGCGGGTGAACGACTGGCGGACGGTCGCCGAGATCCCTGGCGCGACGACCGAGTCGACCGCGATGAGCAAGGAGCTGAAACTGCGAGGCTTCCGGTTCACGGGCCCGACCACCTGCTATTCGCTCATGCAGGCGGCCGGGCTCGTGGACGACCACATCCCGAGCTGCTTTCGGCGGACTGGCTAGCTCAGCGCAGAGCGGATCTTCTCGACGGTCGCCGCTTCGGCCTCGTCGCCTCCGCCTGCCGCCTTGCCCACAGACTCGGCGAGCTCGAGCACGAACGCCTTGTAGCTCTCCACCTCGTCCGGCGCCTTGGCCTCGAGCGTCCCCACGGCCGCTCGAAGCGCATCCAGCGTCTCCGACTCGACCTCCTGCGGCGACGATGTGAGGCCGAAGCCCGTGCCGCGCTCGCTCGACAGCTCGCGGATCAGCTCACTCCCGCCGGAACGTCCTTCCGACATGTGCTTGGCCAACGAGCCGGCCTCCTTGAAGCTGTCGAAAAAACTGCGGTCGCTCACGGAGACCAGCAGGCCCGCTCCGGTCGCGCCCTTGCGGAGCTGATCCCATTCCTCGTCTGTGAAGTCGGCCTTCTGTGCCATCGAACCCTCCTCGGATGTGCGACGGACGTCGCAGCAGACGTTGTTCCAGGGTCGGGTTATCTGAATCGTGGCGCGGTGAAGGGCAGCAGGTCGCCGAGCGTGAGGGCGGCCGACTCCGGGAGCTGGTCGCCGGCGCACACCGCGTCCGCGAGCGCCCGCTCTTCGGCCGTCGCCAGCCAGCTCTCGTAGACCAGCACGCGCGCGAAGCGGTTCAGGGACGACTCGATCGCGAGGCGCGCATCCGTCGGCGGGACCGAGCCGAGGAGCGCCGTGTCGCCGAGCGGCTCGACCTGGATCAGGCCGTGAATCGTGCGGACACGACCTCGGCGGGGCAACGAGAAGATCCTCGCGGGCGCGAACGTCTCGATCGCAAGCCCGCGGGTGCGGTAGCCGAGCCAGTCGACCGGGCGCGCCGTCTCGACGAGCCGGGTCCGGAGGCCCGCGTAGGTGGCATGGAACTCGGCGATCGCTGTCGCGGAAGCTTGCGGGGGGGCGAACCGCGCGCGGACGGCGTCCCGGCGGAGCTCGTCGAGGAGCAGGCCCCGGGCCGCCGACCTCGTCAGGCGGATCCGTCGGAGTGCGGCGAGATAGGCCTCGACGCTGCCGCGAAAGCGGTCGTCCACGAACGCGAGCTCGGCTGCAAGCACCGAGCGGGCGTCCAGCTCCACCTCCTGCTGCAGCACGAGCCGCTCCAAGACGACGCTCGTCGCGATGTCGCGGTCGCCGATCGCCCGCACGAGCGGCGCCACGGCGCTCTCGCGGAGGTCGCCGGCCGCCAGCGCGCAGACGACGCCCGCCGGGAGGTTCAGCTGCCCGACAGTCAGGGAGGGGTCGAACTGCGGCCCGGCGGCTCCCGGGCCGCTGCAGAGCCGCTGGTCGCGCACCCAGAGGTAGACGCACACCGCCTCCCCCTTGTCCTTGTCGATTCCGGCCTCGCTGAAGGTCGCCCAGCCCCATGACCAGATCGAGTGCGTCTTCAGCTCGCTCGTGACCTGCCGCGCGGCGAGCGCCTCGAGCTTGACGATCTCGAGCCACTTCCAGCGCGGCTGCAGACCCTCGCGCCCGCCCGTACCCGGCGCCGACTGGAACTGGAGCTCGAGCGCGACGCGACCGGCCGGGATGCCGATGTCCGTGAACTTCCGCACGAGGGCGCGCATGCCGCGCCGCATCGACCGGCTGGCGCGGACCTGCCCGAGCTTGTGCAACCCCGGCACGTTGGGCGAGGTGAAGAAGACCTGCCGGATCAGGATCGCCTCGGCAGCGAGATCGCGCCACCACTGAGCCGCCTCGCCCCCCGTATAGGGCGGATTGGCGATCGTGACGCCCGGGACGGCTCCGCGTGCCTTGAGCCGGCGGACCAGCGCAAGCGTGTTCGCTCGGTACTGCGCGGTGGTCGCAGTCCAGGGGGACGGCGTCTGCGCTCCGAAGAGCTCGTTCAGCGCGATCCACGGCGTCTGGCAGCCCGTGACGCTGACTGCGAAGTCGAAGAGCCGGTCGGCCCGGGCCTCGACGAGGGCAGGATCGGCGGGCACCGTCGGCGTCCCGACGCGGTTGTTGAAATTGAGGTCGAAGAAGACCGTTGCGGCGCCGTTCGTGCGCGCCTCCGCCGGCTTGACCGTCCCGGACGTGAAGGCGAGCGTCAGCCCGGGCTTCTGCGGCAGCGGTGCGTCGTGGCCGGCGAAGTCGACCCACAACGGGTTCGAATCGGGGATCCCGCACTCTCGCGCGAACGCGGTCCCCGGCAGGACCAGGGCGGCGCAGGCGGCGAGGGCGACGACGGCGGCGACGCGCACGTTCTTAGTTGTAGCGGCTACGGCAGATTGCGCCTCCAGAGCACGAAGCCGAGCGGCAGCAGCAGGCTGAGGGAGAGATACGGCGCGAGCTCGGTCCGCGAGCGCTCTTGCCAGAGCGGCCGGCGTGTCCCCTCGCCGAGGAGGTGCCGCAGCGTCGCGGACGCCTCATCGACGCGCGTCTCCGGAAACGCCCTGCCCCCAGTCGCCGCGGCGAGCCTGCGCACCACGGCCAGGCTCTCGGGGTTCGGGCGATACCCCGCGTCGGCCGGCCCTCCGAAGATCCGCTCCTCCGCGGACCAGACGTGGACGAAGAGCGGCTCGATTCGCTGCCGGCGTAGCGCCGCGCCCAGCTTCGTCGTCGAGAACGGGTCGGTCTCGAAGTCGGACAGAACGACGACGATCCGGCGTTCAGGCGTGGCGGGGAAGAACCCCTGCGGGCCCAGCTGCTGCAGTGCAGTCAAGTCCGTCGCGTTGACGCGACTGCGGCTCGGCGGCGGCCGCTCGACCCCGACGGAGTGCCGGAGCGTGGCGGCGTACACGTCGCCGTCGAGGCTCGGAAAGAGGTGCGGCAGGACCCGGTCGGTGAGCGACGCGACGCCGACCTTCAATTCGGGCACCGCGCTGCGCAACTCGGTCGCGAGCCGCCGCGCACGGGCGAGCCGGCTCGCCGAGCTCGGGCTCGCAGTGGCGAGCATCGATCGGGTCGAGTCGATCACGATGTACGCGGCCACGTCGGTGCGCTCGTAGCGGGTGGCCCCGCGCTCCAGCACTGGATGCGCCGCTGCGGCGCCGACCAGGGCTCCGGCCGACGCGACGGACAGCGCTAGCAACCAGCTCATCGCCCGGCGCGGCGGCGTCAGCCCGAGCAGGCGGCGAACGCGGCGGGCTCGAAGCTCGGAGAGCACGAGCGCGGCAAGCGGGACGAGCGCGACGAGGCCGACAGCGAGGCCCACAGGAGTCAGGAGCGACACGTGCATCAGTAACCGGTGCCGCGGCGGCTGACCGCCGCGCCGCCGAACTCCGTTCCCTCCTGCCCTGCCGAGCCTCCGCCGCCTTGCCCGCGGTTGCGGTCGTCGGCCACGAGCCGGAGGATCGACTCGAGGTCGAACTTGGCGTCGTCGTTCGCAGCGTCGAGCACGATCGCGCGGCGGAAGGCGCCGCCCGCCGCCCGGACGACCTGCGTGCGCTCGGCCTGGTCGGGCGGCGTCAGCAGTGCGAGCACTCCGAGCAGCGTCGCCGTCTGCGACGCCCCCGGCCCGCCGTCCGCCTCCGTCTGCGCCAGCTCGGCCTGGGCCTGCGCGCGCTGGGCGAGCCGGGCGGGGGTGGGCGTCAGGCCGTCGCCGGGACGGCCGAGCCAGAACCGCTGCACGGCGCGCCTGTGCGCGACGTCGTCCTCGGCCCCGAGCAGCCGCCGGCCGGCGCCGAAGGGCAGCAGGCCGGTGTCGCGCCAGTAGCCGGAGATGCGCGGTTGCGTGAGAAAGCGGGCGTCGTCTGCGGCGAGCTGCCGCTCGGCCCGCGCCACGTCGAGCGCCAGCAGCAGCAGGACGAGCCCCAGGACGAAGCCGCAGCAGACGAGCGCGAGCGGGAGAGAGCGCCTCAACGAGCGCTCGCCAGGTCGAGACGACGGCAGCGGAGCTCGTTCAGCCCGAGGAGGAGCAGCAGGGCGGCGCCCGCGAGGACGAGAGCGACCGGCGGACCGGCCTTCGGTGGCTCGAAGCGCTCGGTGATGCCGCCCGCGGCGAAGAAGCGGTTCCAGTCCGCGAAGGCCTCCCGACCCAGCTGGCTCGCGAAGTACGCGTAGTTCTCCTCGAGCGGGTACAGCGGGACGATCCGCATCGGGATCTTCGCCTGGCGGACCCGCGCCAGCGCCTGGCCGAGCGGGTCGGCGTCGGCGTCGGCCGTGTCCAGGTCGGAGAGCAGCAGGAGCGAGCCGGCGCCTCCCTCGCGCTGGATCATCTCGCGTGCGCGGTCGATCGCGACCGAGATCCTCGTGCCGCCACGGAACCCGCCCGACCACGGGTCGGTGGCGTAGAGAGGTCCGCCCGTCCGGTCATTGACCTCACCCTCGACGGGGGTCAGGTACTCGAGCACCGGCTGCAGCTCGGCGGCCGGGGACCCCGTGGGCAGGACCTCGTAGGCGATGTCGGAGAAGACGACGAGCCCGACGCTGGCGTCGCTGTCCGCGAGCTCGCTCATCGCGTTCCGCATCCGCGTGTACGCGATCTCGGGGATGCTCAGCGAGAGGTCGAGCACGACGACGACGCTGTCTCCGGGAGGCAGCAAGGAGACCCGCCGCGGCTCTCCTTGCCGTGCGGCGACGTTCACCGCCACCGCGGCGACGCCGATGACGGCCGCGAGCGCCGCGGCGATGAGGGCGGTACGGCGGGCAGCCGGACGCAGGCGGGCCGCTTCGCCGATCGGCACCCCTCTCATTGCCGGTCCTCGGCGAGCGCGGCAAGCTCAGCCGCCGCCGACTCGGTGGGACGCCCCTGCGACCAGGCAAGTTGCCGCACGGGCTTGGCCAGCTTGGGCTCGAGCTCGGTTTCGAGCGCGAGGGCGAGCGCTTCGAGCGCGGCGCGGCGCTCCTCGTCGGACTGCGCCGAGCGCAGCAGCTGGAGCGCCCGCTCGAGCGCCGGCACCTCTCGCGCGCTCAACAGCCTTCCCCGGCGCAACAGCCGCCAGCCCCCGGCCGCAGCGGCCGCGACGAGCAGGGCGCCCAGCACGCCGAGGCCCCAGGCGAGCGGGGCGGGCGGGGCCCGATACGAGACGTCCGGCAACGAGACGGCTGCGCGCCAGGGCGGTGGCCACTCGTTCGGAGTCTCACCCGTGTTCTCGGCCGGGCCTGTCTCGACAGGGATCCTGGTGACGACGGAGACCTCCGGCCAGCGCACCTGCTGCACGGGCCTGACGTCGGAGACGATCCGCGCGCCGAACCTGAACGTCAGCTCGCGCTGGTCGCGCGATGTGCACGAGAGCGTCAGGCAGCGGAGCTGCGTCGTGTAGGTGAGCGCCGTGATGTTCCCTGCGTCGACGCGCTCGGTCGTGGTCCGGTCGCTCCACGGCTGGAAGAACGAGAGCACCCGGATCGTGTCGGGGTCGATCTCGTTGCGGTCGACGAGGATGCGCAGGCGCGCCGTCAACGGATCGCCGAATGCGCTCGTCTGCGGGGTGATCGACGTCGAGGCCGCGAACGTCTGTCCACGCGGCAGCGACAGCTCGTCGTCGGACTCGCGCGCGCAGCCGGCCGCGAGCAGGACGAGGCAGGCCCCCAGGACGCGCACTACCACCAGCGCCCCCGCTCGGCAAGCCGCCGTTCGGCCCAGTCGATGAAGGCGGCGTGGACGCCCGAGCCGTCGCTGCGCTCGAGCACGACCGGGTCGATCCCCAGCTGCTCGAAGCCGTGCAGCAGCTCGCGGTAGCGCTCCTCGTTCGCCTCCCGGCGCTCGGCCACCTCGCTGCGGCTGAGCCGTGCCCGCGCGCTCGCCCCTGCGCTCACGTCCGTGAACGGCACGGCGATCCCGCTGACATCGGGGAAGCTGCGCTCCCAGGTCGGATCCTGGATCACGACCGGGATCACGTCCCAGCCGCGCTCGATCGCCTCGAGCCAGGCGCTCTGCGGGGGCGGCGCCAGGAAGTCGGAGAGAACGAAGACGAAGGAGCCGAGTGGCAGCGCCGGCCGTTGCAGTGTCAACCGCTCGAGACCCCGCTCGAGCGTGTCTTCCGGCGCCTGGAAGCGCGCCCGCTCCTCACCCTGCCAGAGGTCGCGCCGGCCCCGCGGCGCGCGCCAGTAGGGCTCGCCGTCGGCGAAGTCGAGGTAGGCCGGCAGGCTGCGGGCGGCGAGGGCGCTCCGGAGCACGATGTCGACGGCGTGCTCGAGCGCCTCCCACTTCCGGAGCCAGGGGAACGGCTCGGCGTAGAGCGCCATCGACGGCCGCCGGTCCGCGAGCACGACGACCCAGGGAGCCTCGTCGGCGTGCCGCTCCCGGACGACGAACTCGTCCAGTCCCGAGGCGGACGAGAGACGCGCCGAGGCTGCCCAGTCGATCGTGTCCACGTCGTCGCCGGGCCGGTAGGCTCGCGAGCCGGCGACATCGGCGCCGACGCCGCGGCGGGCGCTGCGCATCGCGGCATACGAGACGCCGAGCAGCGGGCGGCGCGGCACGAGCGGGAAGATCTGCTCGACCGCGGACACGGCTAGTGCGCGCTCCGGTAGCGCCGGTGAAGCTCTGGGTCGCGAGCACCAAGCCAGAGACCGCACTCGTTCGCAGCCAAGGCTGGGGGCCTTGGCAAGAGCGAGGGCGGGCTCTGGCGCTGCGTGCTCGTGGGCCAGAGACCGCCGAGTGCTGCCGGAGCGCGCACTACTACCTTCCGGGCGGCGGGGCCGCCGTCATGCACTCCTGCTGCAGCTGTGCGGCGGCGGCCGTCCAGCCGGAGCGCCGCACCTCGGCCAGGAAGCTGGGCCGGAAGACGATCCGGTGCATCACCACCGGCGCGAAGAGCAGCTCCACGTCGGCCGGGACGACGTAGCTGCGGCCCTGGACGAGCGCCCAGGCGCGGGCCGCCGACTCGAGGGCGAGGCTGCCGCGGACGGAGCTGCCGATCGCCACCGGCTCGAGCTCGCGGGTGGAGCGGACGAGGCTGACGATCCAGCGACGAAGCAGATCGTCCACGTAGACCGACTGCGCAGCGACGCGCAGCTCCTGGACGTCGGCGACGTCGAGCACAGGCTGGAGCAGGTCGATCGGATGACCGGTGCGCTGCTCTTCGACGATCCGCACCTCGTCCTCGAGGCCCGGGTAGCCCAGCGTCGTGCGCAGGAAGAAGCGGTCCAGCTGCGCCTCCGGGAGCGGGAAGGTTCCTTCGAACTCGATCGGGTTCTCGGTGGCGAGCAGCAGGAACGGCTGCGGCACCGGGCGGGTATGCCCGTCGACGGTCACCTGGCCCTCCCCCATCGCCTCGAGGAGCGCCGACTGGGTCTTCGGCATCGCGCGGTTGATCTCGTCCACGAGGACGACGTTGGCGAAGATCGGCCCCGGCCGGAACTCGAAGTCCCGCTCGCGCTGGTTGTAGATCGACAGCCCCGTGACGTCCGTCGGCTGGAGGTCCGGCGTGCACTGGATTCGCGAAGCCTCGACACCGTCTATCGACTGGGCGACCGCGCGCGCCAACACCGTCTTCGCAGTGCCGGGAACGTCCTCGAGCAGCACGTGCCCGCCGCAGAGGAGCGCCGTCAGCACGAGCTCGATCCGGTCGCGCTTGCCGTGGACGACCGTCTCGACATTGTCGAGGAACCGCTGCACAAGCGCGATCGAGCTCGCGAGCGCGTCGTCGTCTGCTGCTCGAAGCGGCTTGGCCTCTACGTCTGCCTCTTTCATCCGGTGTGCCCTGGCTTGCACACGGTATCCCGCAGTAAGACGAGGAGCCACGCCGTTTTGTTAAGGCATGAGGAAGCTGGTCGCGGGGAATGAGCTCGCGATGAGCACGGGTGCGATCACAGCGAAGGGCCGCCGCGCGGGGCAGAGCCGGTGGGTCGAGCGGCTCGGCCGCCTCGGGCTCGTCGCCAAGGGCGTCCTGTACGCGGTCGTCGGCCTCCTCGCGCTGGAGATCGCACTCGGCGGCCGCGCCGAGAACCCCGACCGCCAGGGAGCGCTGCGCGCGATCGCCGAGCAGCCGTTCGGTAAGGCCCTGCTGGCGCTGCTGGCGGTCGGCCTCGCCGGCTACTCGCTCTGGCAGCTCGCGGAGGCGCTCCTCGACCGCAACGGCGAGGGCGAGGGGCCCAAGGGGATCGCCAAGCGGGCGGCGGCGCTCGGCCGGGCGGGCTGGTACGCGGTGCTCTGCGGCCTGACCGTCTCCATGCTCGCGGGCGACAGCGGCGGCGGCGGAAAGAGCGAGAAGCAGACGACCGCGGGCGTGTTCGACTGGCCGCTCGGCCGCTACCTCGTCTACGCAGCCGGGATCGCGTTCGCGGCCACCGGCCTCTTCAACGGCTGGCGCGCAGTCACGTGCAAGTTCAACAAGAAGCTGAAGACGAGCGAGATGGGCGAGGCCGCGGAAAAGGCCGCCACCGGCATCGGCATCCTCGGTCATCTGGCCCGCATGGTCGTCTTCGTGCTGATCGGGGCCTTCCTCGTCAAAGCTGCCTGGGAGTACGACCCCAGGGAGGCGAGAGGACTCGACGGCGCGCTGCTCGAGCTCTCGCAGCAGCCCTACGGCGGCCTGCTCCTCGGCGCCGTCTCGATCGGCCTGATCGCGTATGCCGGCTACTGCCTCGTGCAGGCGCGGTACCGCCGGATCTGAGCCGCTAGATTCACCGCATGGCGACGCTCGCGGACGGCCGCACACTCCCCTTCGACTGGTACTCCGACCCGGCCGCGCTGCGACTCGAGCGGGAGCGGATCTTTCGCCGCACCTGGCAGTACGCGGGCCGCGCCGACCAGATCGCCGAGCCCGGCTCGTTCTTCACGGCGGATGCTGGAGGCGTTCCGATCGTGGTCGTCCGCGACCAGGAGAGCGTCGTCCGCGCCTTCGTCAACGTATGCCGGCACCGCGGCTCGCTCGTCTGCGAGGGGGAAGGACGGCGCGAGACGCTTCAGTGCCCCTATCACGCGTGGACCTACGACCTCGACGGCTCCCTGCGCGCGGCGCCCCGCGCCGACCGCGAGCCGGGATTCGAGCGGGAGCAGCTCGCCCTGATGCCCGTCCTCGTCGACACGTGGGGACCGTTCGTCTTCGTCAACCCGGATGTCGAAGCGGCGCCGCTCACCGATACCCTGGGCGAGCTGCCGGAGCTGGTGGCCTCGTCGGGCCTCGACCTCGACGGGCTCCGCTTCCTGGAGCGCTCGAGCTCCGAGTACGAGGCGAACTGGAAGGTCTGCTGCGAGAACTACCTCGAGTGCTACCACTGCCAGGTGGCGCACCCGGACTTCTCGAAGGTCGTCGACGTGTCGGTGGACGCCTACGTCCTCGAGGCGAGCCGCTACTTCTCCTCGCAGTACGGCCCCGTGCGCTCGGCGTGGAAGGGCGACTTCGACCCGCGCGGGCCGATCGAGCGCGGTCAGTTCCACTTCGTCTGGCCGAACCTGACGATCAACATCATGCCCGGTCATCCGAACCTCTCGATCGGCCCGGTCATCCCGACCGGCCCCGAGCACACCGCTCGCTTCCTCGACTACTTCGTCGGCCCTGACGTCGAGGAGGCCTGGATCCGCGAGATGCTCGAGTTCGACGCGCAGGTCGGCTCGGAGGACACCGTGCTCGTGGAGCGCGTGCAGAGAGGCGTCCGCGGCGGCGGGCTCGACCACGGCCGGCTGATGCTGGAGTCGGAGCGGCTGATCGCCCACTTCCAGGGGCTGCTGCTCGACGCCCTGGCCTGACGCCTCCCGGCACGGCCGACGATGAACATCTGGTAAACACGGCCCCGGTGCGTCTCAGCCTGATCCCCCGCACGACCGAGTTCTACGACCTCTTCGCCCGAGCGGGTGAGAACGCGCTCGACGCCGCGCGGCACGCAGAGACCCGCTTCCGCGAGTACCCGAACTCCTCGGTCACCCAGGCCGACGTCAAGGCGATCGAGACGCGGGGCGACGAGCTGACGCGCGAGCTGATCCAGCTCCTGAACACGCAGTACGTGACGCCCTTCGACCGCGAGGACATCTACGAGCTCGCGACCGCGCTCGACGACGTGGTCGACCACATCGAGGAGGCGACCGACCTGCTCGGGCTCTACGGAATCGAGTCGACGACGGCGCAGGCCGTCGAGCAGTGCCGGATCCTCGTCCTGGCGGTCGAGCAGCTGTCCTCGGCGCTGTCGCGGCTCAAGGGGATGCGCGGCATCCAGGACGCGCTCATCGAGCTGAAGCGGCTCGAAGACGCGGGCGACCACGTCGTGCGCGACGCGATCGCCGCGCTCTTCCGCGACGATCGGATCGACCCGCTGATCGTGATCCGCTGGAAGGACATCTACGAGGGTCTCGAGCGCGCGCTCGACGCGGCCGAGCACGCGGCGAACGTGATCGCGAACGTCGTCGTCAAGAACGCCTAGGGACTGCCCGTGCCGGAGCTGACCCTGATCGCCGTCGTCGCGGTCGCGCTCTTCTTCGACTTTACGAACGGATTCCACGACACCGCCAACTCGATCGCGACCTCTGTCTCCACGCGTGCCCTCTCACCGCGGGCCGCCGTCCTCAGCGCCGCGGTGCTGAACGTCGCGGGGGCGTTCGTCTCGCTCAAGGTCGCCGCCACGGTTGCGAAGGGGATCGTGATCCCGGAGGTGATCACGCTGGACGTCGTCCTCGCCGGGCTCGTCGGCGCGATCACCTGGAACCTGATCACGTGGTACCTGGGCCTCCCTTCCAGCTCGAGCCACGCGCTGATCGGCGGCATGCTCGGCTCGGCCGTCGCGGCCGCGGGTCTGGACGTCGTCAAGTGGGGCGGCCTGCGCGAGAAGGTGCTGATCCCGTCCCTGATCGCCCCCTTCGCAGGACTCGTCTCCGCCGCGGCGCTGATGATCGCGATCACCTGGCTGATCAGGCGCCGCGCGCCGGGCACGGTCAACCGCGTCTTCCGCCGCCTGCAGCTCGTCTCCGGCGGCTTCGTCGCGTTCACACACGGGACCAACGACGCGCAGAAGACGATGGGGATCATCCTTCTGGCGCTCATCGTGTCGCCCGCGTCCCACTACGCCCCCGACGCGAAGGTGCCGCTGTGGGTGATCGTCGCGGCCGCGAGCGCGATGGCGCTCGGGACGTATGCCGGTGGCTGGCGGATCATCCGCACGCTCGGCCAGCGGATCGCGAAGATCCAGCCACCGCAGGGCTTCGCGGCTGAGATCACCGGCGGGAGCCTCCTCTGG
>JAWVCV010000271.1:0-2552 GCA_033858115.1 Gaiellaceae bacterium | reverse complement strand
CACGCGCACACGCGGCCGAAGGAGGGAGAGCTGCTGCCGCCCTCGCTCGATCCGGCCCTGCTCGCGGAGCTGAACGAGGGGCTCGTCTGCCTCTCCGGCTGCGCGCGCCAGGGGCTCGGCGTGCGTGATCCGAACGCCGCCGTCACGCTCGCCCGCGCCTTCGGGCCGGAGCGCTTCTACGTCGAGCTGCAGCGGCCGTTCGAGCGCGGCGACACCCACAGGAATGCGCTGCTGCGTGACCTCGCGGCGCACGCGGGCGTCCAGACCGTGGTCACCGGCAACGTCCACGCGCACGATCCGCGCCGCACGGCGCTCCAGGACGTCCTGGTCGCGATTCGCCACAACGCCTCGCTCGAGGCAAGCGAGCGCGAGCGGCGCGGCAATCGCGAGAGCATCCTGCGCGCCCCGGCGGAGCTGCTGGAGCTCTTTCCCGACGACCGAGACGCCGTCCTGCGCACGGGCGAGGTGGCGAAGCGGCTCGAGTTCGACCTGACGCAGGAGCTCGGCTACCGCTACCCGGACTTCTCCGACGGCGACGTGCCCGCGATCAAGCAGCTCGCCCAGGTGTGCGACGACGCGTTCTCGGAGCGCTACCCACCAAGTAACAGGCTGTTGCTACGTCAGGCTCGCGCGCGGCTCGAGCAGGAGCTCAAGCTGATCGACGAGCTCGGCCTTGCAGGCTTCTTCCTCCTCCACTGGGAGGTGCTCGAGCTGGCGCGGGAGCTCGCGAATGGGATCCGGGGGCCCGGCTCGCCACGCCGCTGGCTACCCCCGGGCAGGGGGCGCGGCTCGTCGGTCGGGTCGATCGTCTGCTACCTGACCGGGCTCTCGCACGTCGATCCGGTCGCGCAGAACCTCTCGCTCGGCCGCTTCCTCAACCGCGAGCTGATGTCGGTCCCGGACATCGACCTCGATTTTCCGCGCGACATTCGCGAGCAGCTGATCCTCGGCGTCACCGAGCGCTACGGGCGCGAGCACGCCTCCCTGGTCGCGAGCTTCTCGACCTACCGCGCCCGCGGCGCGATCCGTGACGTCGGCAAGGCGCTCGGGCTCCCGTTCGCCGAGCTGGAGCGGCTCGCGCGCGTCTCGGACGGCTGGAACGCGAAGAAGGTCGCCGAGGAGCTGCAGCTGCTGCCCGAGGCCGAGCGGCGGCTGCTCTCGCCCCGCTGGCGCGCCTTCGCCGAGCTGACGCGCGAGATCGCCGGGCTTCCTCGGCACATCTCGCAGCACCCGGGCGGGATGGTGATCTCCTCGCGACCCCTCGTCGAGCTCGTGCCGGTGCAGCCGGCGGCGATGGCGGGCAGGCAGATCTGCCAGTGGGACAAGGACTCCTGCTCCGACGCGGGCTTCCTCAAGATCGACCTGCTCGGGCTCGGGATGCTCTCGGCGGTCGAGGACTGCGTCGAGCAGATCGCCGAGGTCTACGGCGAGCCGATCGACCTCTCGCGGATCCCGCTCGACGACCGGGCCGTCTACGCGGAGATCCAGAAAGCCGACACGATCGGCGACTTCCAGATCGAGAGCCGCGCGCAGATGCAGAGCCTGCTGCGGACGAAGCCGGAGAACCTCGACGACCTGACCGTCCAGGTCGCGCTCGTGCGGCCCGGGCCGATCCAGGGCAAGGCGGTGCACCCGTACATCGACGCGCGCGAGCGGCTGCGGGTCGATCCCGCCTACGTGCCGCCGGTCGACCACGAGCTGCTGCGCGAGCCTCTTCGCGACACGCACGGCGTCGTCGTCTTCCAGGATCAGGTGCTCGAGGTGGCGATGGCGCTCGCGGGCTTCACGATCGGTGAGGCGGAAGGGCTGCGGCGCGCGATGAGCCGGAAGCGCAGCGAGGAGGCGATCGAGGCGTTCCGGGAGCGGTTCGTCGAGGGCGCGGTCCGGAACGGCGTCGAGCCGAAGACGGCCGACACGGTCTACGACAAGCTGGCCGCGTTCTCCGGCTTCGGCTTTCCCAAGTCGCATGCGGCCGCGTTCGGCCTGCTCGCCTACCAGTCGGCGTGGCTGCGCCACCACTATCCGGCCGAGTTCCTCTGCTCGCTCCTGAACGCGCAGCCGATGGGCTTCTACCCGCCATCGTCACTCGTGCGGGACGCCCAGAGACGAGGCGTGGAGGTGCGGCCGCCGGACGTGAACCTGAGCGAGGTCCGCTGCACGTGGGACGAAGGCGCCGTCCGGATGGGGATCGAGTACGTGAAGTCGGTGGGGAAGGACGACGCCGAGGCGGTCGTGGCCGAGCGGGAGGCGAACGGGCTCTTCGCGGGCGTCGGCGACCTGGCACGGCGGGTGCCGCTCGATGCCCGCGAGCTCGAGGCGCTCCTCCGCAGCGGCGCCTGCGACCGCTGGGGGAAGCGGCGTGACCTGCTCTGGGAGCTCGGCCTCGTCAACCGGCCGCAGACCGTTCGGCGCGAGAGCAAGCAGCTGACGCTCGAGCTCGGCCCGACCGTGGCGACCCCGGACCTGCCCGACCTGACCGCGTGGGAGCGGATGCTCGCCGACTACGCGACGACGAGCGTCTCGATCGACGTCCACCCGCTGACACTGCTGCG
>JAWVCV010000270.1:0-4667 GCA_033858115.1 Gaiellaceae bacterium | reverse complement strand
GCTGCGCGAGCTGATCGCGACCGGCGACCGGTATGGGCTCGTCGTCTTCTCCGACATCGCCTACGAGGCGTTCCCGCCCCAAACGCCTGCGCAGGAGCTGGAGCCGCTGCTCCGCTATTTCACGCCGCTCGGGCAGGCCCGGCCCACTGTGGGCTACCCCTCCTACTCGCTCGGCAATCAGCCGTTCGCGGTCAACCCGTGGACGAACGCGCTCACGGGCGGGACGCGGATCACGTCTGGCCTGCGCGCGGCCCTGGCGGCGCTTCGGCGGGACGGCATTCGGAACGGGTCGATCGTGCTCGTGAGCGACCTCGACGACGACTATCTGGACGTACCCCAGCTCGCGGACACGTTCACGGCGATCGCGAGAGCGGATGTGGACATGCGCATCGTGGGGCTGCAGCCCTCGGACGAGGATGCGGCGCTCTTCGGGGCGCTGCTCGGCGGGCAGGACCGGATCGAGCGCGCGCAGCTGCCCGCTGTCCGGCCGTCCCGGACGCCCGGCGGCCTTCCGCCGCGAATCCCGGTCGCGCTGGTCCTCGCGGGTGCGGTGCTCGCGCTCTTGCTGGCCGCCAATGAGCTCTGGAGCGCCCGGCTATGGGTGCAGCCGGTTCGGCGGACGGCGTGAAACGCCGGGCCACAGCGCTGGCACTCGCGATCCTGTCGCTCGTCTTCGCCGCCCTCGCCGTCGAGACGATGCTCTGGCGCCACGCGGCTGGCCAGCAGGACGCGCTGCTGCGCGATCCGGTCGCGCGCCAGAAGTCCTGGCGTGCCGCGACGTCGGCGGGGACGCGCGCAGCCGAAGCGCTGCTCCTTGTCGACGACTCCCTGGCCTTCCGCCGCGCCGTCGCCGGCTTCAAGTTCAGCCGGCCGATCTCGAAGGGGGCGAGCAAGGGCGGCGACCAGCTCGAGGCATCGGCGGCCGCCGAGGGTCTGCTCGCCCTGGTGGAGCGGGAGGACTCGAATGCCGGCCGCCGGGCCCGCGCCGCGACCATGCTCGGGATCCTCGCCTTCGAGGACTCGCTGTACGACCGCCGCAACGAGAACCTCCACCTCGAGGAGAGCGAGGCAGCCTTCCGGCGTGCTGTGCGCTTCGACTCCCAGAGGGCGGACGCCAAGTTCGATCTCGAGCTGCTGCTGCGCCTGATCGCGCCCAAGCACGGCCGGCCGGGCGGGCAGCGTGGCGGAGGCGGCTTCGGCGAGGGCGCGTCGGGCGCGGGATTCAGCCAGGCGGGCCACGGCTACTGACGTGGGGGTCGAGCTCCTGACTCCGGCAGGTGCGCTCGTCGCGCTCGCGGCGATCGTGCCGCTGTCCGCGCTCGTCGTGGGCCTGCGGCGAGCGAATGCGGTCCAGCAGCTGCTGCGCCTGGGGTCGGCGCCCCGATCAGTGGTGCTCGACGCGGCCGCGGTCACGCTCGCCGTCGCGCTCGTCGGCCTCGCTGCGGCCCAGCCCGTCCTGCGCCGCGCCGAGCCCGCCCGGACGCGGACGGACGCCCAGGCGTTCGTCGTGCTGGACACGTCCCGCTCGATGCTCGCGAGCGCCGCGGCAGGCTCGCCCACGCGCCTCGACCGGGCGAAGCTGGCTGCGCGCCAGATCCGACAGGCGCTCGCCGAGCTGCCCGTCGGGCTCGCCTCGATGACCGATCGGGTGCTGCCCCATCTCTTCCCGAGCGCCGACGAAGGAGCATTTGCGTCGACGCTCGCGCTCGCCGTCGCCATCGAGCAGCCGCCGCCGCGGGACTCGACGGTGACCGCGACGTCGCTCGGCTCCCTGGCGGCGCTGGGAACGGCGAACTACTTCGACCGCAGCGTGCGCAACAGAGTCGCCGTCGTCCTCACTGACGGCGAGTCGCGCGATGTCGACTCAGAACGACTCCGGGCCGCGCTCGCCACAGGTCCGGGCGTGAAGCTCGTCTTCGTGCACGTGGGCGAGCCGGGCGAGGCGGTCCGCGATCGCAACGGCGCGCCCGAGCCGGGCTATCTGCCGGACAGCCGTAGTCGGCGCAGGCTGGACGAGCTCGCCGCCGCGCTCGGCGGGCGCGCGTTCGTCGGGACCGACGCCGGCGCGGCGGGCCGGTCCGCCGCGGCGCTCCTCGGCGGGGGGACGCGAGTCGAGCGCGGCCGGCGCGAATCGGTTTTCCGGCTGGCCCCGGCCCTGGTCCTGGCCGCGTTCGCACCGCTCGGGCTGCTGCTCGCACGTCGCTCCCGGCGAACCACACCACCCGGCGCGCTCCAGTGGCTGAAAGGTGTATGAATGACGGCACAAGCATCCGCTGTCACGAACTCGACTGGAGGGGAAGAGATGGTGCGATCGTCCACGCCGCGGAGACGTGGCTTGTTGGGGGTCCTCGTAGTTCTTGCCTTGGCTTTGGTCACGGCTGGCTGCGACATCGGGGGCGATGACAAGAGCAGCGATGCGGGGACGACCGCTCAGGACACGACCGGCGACACGACGGGTGGGGGCAACCAGGCCGCGAGCTTCTCGGCAGAGGAGTGGGGCACCTTCGGATATTCGTACGACCAGAACCGGCACGTTCCCCACGACGAGATCACGAAGGACAACGTCGCGAACCTCGGCCGCGCCTTCTCGGTCGACTTCAAGAAAGAGGACCCGACGATCCCACTCGGCCAGCAGAGCTATCCGCTCGCGGTCGACGGCACCCTCTACGTGACGACGGCCTTCAACCACATGTTCGCCGTCGACGGGAAGACGGGCGCGGTCAAGTGGCACTTCAGGCCGAGCAAGATCGGCCCGTTCAAGAACTTCGGCCTGAACACGAACCGCGGCGTCGCCTACTGCGAGGGCAAGCTCTACATGCTCACGCTCGACATGCGGATCATCTCGGTCGACGCCGCAACGGGGAAGCTCGCCAAAGAGGTCTTCATCTACGACGCGGTCAAGGACGCCAAGCCCGCGTTCGGCTACTACGAGACGACCGCCCCGGTCTGCTTCGACGGGACATTGCTCGTGGGCAGCTCCGGGTCGGACAACGGTGTCCGCGGCTTCTTCATGGGCTACAACCTCGACCTGAGCCCGGCGTGGCCGAACCCGTACTGGACGGTGCCGCCGGAGGGCCAGGACTGGCGCAGGCAGGGTCGGTTCCACGGCGGTGGCACCAGCTGGATGCCGCCGGCGATCGACGCCGAGACGGGCATCGCCTACTTCTCGACCGCCAACCCGTCCCCGGACTTCTTCGCGAACCTCCGGCCCGGAAACAACCCGAAGACGAACTCCGTGATAGCGGTCGACGTGAAGACCGGCAAGGAGAGGTGGTGGCGTCAGCAGTTGGGGCCCGACGAGTGGGACTACGACACCGCCCAGTCGCCGCAGGTCTACACGGCGAAGATCAACGGTGAGGATCGCCGGGTCGTCTCGGTCGCGACGAAGGAGGGCGTGTGGTTCGCGTACGACGCAGCCACGGGCGAGCCGATCTACGAGCGGGTCAAGATCATCGACCGGCTCGAGCATCCGCGGCTGCAGCCCGGTAAGCCGGTGACGATCTATCCCTCATCCCTCGGTGGGATCAACTTCTCGCCGGGCTCCTACGACCCGACCACCAACTACATCATCAATAGCTCGGTCGAGTCGGCCGGCTTGCTGATCCAGGCGAAGTCGGCGGAGGAGGTCTACAAGGACCGCGTCCGCGGCGACGTGGACACGGGAGCGATCAACGGCTTCGGCGGGACGCCGAAGGGCTGGCACGACACAGGCGGCGTGACCGCGATCGACCTCGACACCGGCAAGGTGGCGTGGAAGTTCAAGACGCCCGAGCCCGAGCGAGGCGGTGTCACGACGACCGCGACCGGCGTCGGCTTCGTCGGCGGCGGCGACGGCGTGCTCCGTGCCTTCGACACCTCGAGCGGCGACGTCCTCTGGACGTTCCAGACGGGCAACCAGATCGCCTCGGGAGCGACCAGCTACATGATCGACGGGAAGCAGTACCTCGCGATCACCATCGGCGGCAGTTTCACGTCGTCGCTCGGTGGCACGGCCTCCCGGCTCGACGTGTTCGCGCTCGACGCCGACAAGACCCAGTCGGACCCGCCGAAGCTGGTCGCCGATCCGGCGCCTCCGCCCGGCCAGGCCCCGCCGACGAAGTACCTCTCGCTCGGGGCCGAGCCGAAGACGCTCGGGCTGCAGGTACTCGCCGCACAGGGTGTCGCAGGCGGTGGCCTCAACTTCAACGGCTTCAACCGGGGCGGGATGACCGTAACGATCCCGCAGGGCTACACGGTCAACGTCACGTTCAAGAACCTCGCCTTGCAGAGCCCACACAGCGCTCTGATCACGGGTGTGAACCAGATCAAGGAGGTTCAGGCTGGGACTGCACCGCCTGCATTCCCGGGCGCGGCGACCGAGGATCCCGAGTCGGGTATCACCTCGGGGACGCAGTACTTCGACTTCGTCGCTGACAAGGCGGGGACGTACGCGCTCCTCTGCGGGATCGCCGGGCACGCGATCGGCGGGCAGTGGAACTACGTCAAGGTTGTCGGCCCGAACGAGAAGCCGCAGATCAAGCTGGGTGACGAGACGTTCACCCTCTCGCCTAAGTGAAAGCCATGACGATCAAGGGCGCCCGGGTCTCTCCGGGCGCCCTGCTCGTCCTCGCCTCCGTGTTCGCTCTCGTTCTGACGGGCTGCGACATCGGCGGCGGTGACGATGCGTC
>JAWVCV010000269.1:0-2932 GCA_033858115.1 Gaiellaceae bacterium | reverse complement strand
AGGGAATCCAGTTCGACTCGCCGCTCCAGCGGCAGTGGATGATCTGGTCCTCGAGCGGGAGGATCGCCTTGAATGCGGCCACCGTCTGCGGCGCCAGCTCGTCTTCCCAGCGCGCGACGAAGCGCATGCCGGCTGCGGTGATCTCGAGCACGGCCGGAGCCTACCCCTGCGCCGCGGCCCAGGCGACTAGCTGCGCGCGCTCCGAGTCGGTCAGGCCGGTCGCGTTCCCGGGCGGCATCGCGCGCGAGCTGACCTGGCGCTCGATCTCGCCGGCGTGCTGCTCGATCTCGGCGAGGCTCTCGAGCCGGACGCCGTTCGGCGCGGAGACGCCCGCGTGGCAGGTCGCGCAGCGTGCGGCGACGATGCTCGCGGCGGCGGCGTCGGGCGGCGCGCTGGCCACCTCGAGATCGTCCGGCGCCAGCACGACCGCGAGCGCAACCGCTCCGACCGCGGCGGCGCCGAGGATCCACCAGGGTCGCTTGCCGAGGTGCCAGAGGTTGAAGAAGTGCCGGATCCCGACGACGAGCGCGAAGATCGCGAGCAGGACGAGCCAGGCGTGGTCCTGCCCGAAGGCGATCGGGAAGTGTCCGGCGAGCATCGTGAAGACCACCGGCAGCGTCAGGTAGTTGTTGTGGACGGAGCGCTGCTTCGCCCGTAGGCCCGGCGCCGGATCCGGGTCCCGTCCTTCGCGCTTCGCGCGCACGAGCTCCCAGTGGGCCGGGATGATCACGAAGAACACGTTCGCCGCCATGATCGTCCCGAGCATGGCGCCGACCTGCAGGAACGACGCTCGCGCGGCGAAGAGCTGGCCTGCGGCGTAGGCCGAGAGCGCGACCAGCGCCCCGACCGCGATCGCCACCAGCCGGTCCTCGCGCAGGTAGCGGCAGGCGGCGTCGTACGCGAGCCAGGCAAGTGCGAGCCCGGCGGCCGAGAGGCCCACGGCCTCCCAGGCCGCCAGGTCGGCGACCGCCGGATCGATCAGGCGCGTCTTCGCGTCGAGCCAGTAGAGAACGACGAGGAGAGCGAAGCCGGAGAGCCAGGTCGTGTAGGCCTCCCACTTGAACCAGTGCAGGTGCTCGGGGAGCTTCGGCGGCGCCACCCTGTACTTCTGCGAGTGGTAGAAGCCGCCGCCATGCACGCCCCAGTACTCGCCGGCGACGCCGCGGGCCGCGTCTTCCGGGTGCTCTGGCGGCCGCAGGCCGAGGTCGAGCCGGATGAAGTAGAACGACGCGCCGATCCAGGCGATCCCGGCGACGACGTGCAGGAGCCGGAAGACGAGGTCGGCGACGTCCCTCAGGTACTCCGAGTCCACCCGTGCTGCTCCCATCTGGATCGTGCGATCGCGACGAGCTCACGGACGCCTCGCTCGAGCTCCTCCTCCCGCGTGGCGGCGAGCCGGTCGCGCAGCACCTCGAGGATCTCGGCTTTGGCGCGGCCGTTGACGAAGACGACGAAGCGGAAGCCGAACTTCTCCTCGTAGACCTGGTTCAGGTAGGCGAGCTCGGAGAGGATCGCGGGATTGGCGTCGGCGCCCTGCTCCGCGGCGGAGCGGGCGGAGAGCCCGGAGCGCGCGCCGATCGCCGGATGGGCGGCGAGCGCCTCCACCTGCTCCTCCTCGCTCAGCCCTCGCAGCACCTCCTCGGCGCGGTCGAGCGGGTCCTCGAGCTCCGCCAGCCGCTCGACGAGGGTGGTCCGACCCTCGAACAGCTCGGACAGCTCGTCGACCGTCAGCTGCCGCGGTAGCTCGCGCACGCGTAGGGGGAGACGAGAAGCGGGACGTGGTAATGGCCCGCGTCCAGCTCGACCTCCAGCTCGACGCGGCGGAAGAAGGGCGACGGTGGATGGAAGACGAGCCTGTACGCGCCCGGGTCGAGCTCCTCGCCGAGCCGCGCGCGGCCGTCGTCGTCGGTGCGCGTCTCGTGCATGAACATGTCGCCGCGATAGAGGACGATCAGGACGCCCGACGCGGGAGTGCCTGTGCCGGTGTCGAGCACGTGCGTCGAGAGCGAGACGCTCACGGTGCGAATCTACTCGCCTGCGCGCGGTGCGCGCGAGCGATCTCGCCCGCGTCGGCGCGCACGAGCGCCCCGCCCTGGACGACGAGCTCGCCGCCGACGTAGAGCCGGTCGACGCGATGCGGGCCGGCGAAGACGAGACCGGCGACCGGATCGGCGGCGCCGGCGAGCTCGAGCCCTGCCGTCGACCAGACGGCGAGGTCGGCGCACATGCCGGTTGCGATCGTGCCGATGTCGTCCCGGGCCAGGACGGTCGCGCCGCCGCGCGTGGCGAGCCGGAGCGCCTCGCGAGCAGTCATTGCCTGGGGCCCGCCGCGGCCGCGCGCCACGAGGAGCGCCTGCTTCACCTCCAGAAAGAGGTCGCTGCGCTCGTTCGAGGCGGAGCCGTCGACGCCGAGCCCGACGCGGACGCCGGCGTCGGTCAGGGCTCGGACGGGAGCGACGCCCGCGCCCAGCCGGAGGTTCGAGGTCGGGCAGTGGGCGACGCCGACTCCGGTCGCCGCGAAGCGTCGGATCTCCGCATCGGATAGGTGGACGCAATGGGCGCACCAGACGTCGTGGTCGAGCCAGCCCAGCCGATCCAGGTACTCGACCGGTGTGCAGCCGTACAGCTCCTGGCAGTAGGCCTCCTCCTCGACGGTCTCGGCGAGGTGCGTGTGTAGCTGCAGACCGAGCCGGCGCGCGAGCTCGGCCGACTCCGTCATCAACCGGCCCGTGACGGAGAAGGGCGAGCAGGGCGCGACCGCGATCTGCACTCGCGCGCCCGGCCCCGTCTCGTGGAGCGCGCCGACGAGCCGCTCCGTGTCGGCGAGCACCGCGTCGATGTCCTCGACCAGCTCGTCCGGTGGGAGCCCGCCGTCGGAGACGCCGAGGTCCATCGAGCCGCGCGAGGCGACGATCCGGCAGCCGAGCTCGCC
>JAWVCV010000268.1:0-3218 GCA_033858115.1 Gaiellaceae bacterium | reverse complement strand
CGTGAGCACGACGGCAGGCAGCGCGATTCCGCCGAGCAGAAGCCAGCGGCGTCCCTTACCGTCTTGGCGCGGGTCTTCGGCCGCCGGCGCGTTCTTGATCCCCCGCGCGACCACCCAGACGAGCAGCACGACTATCAGAGCGAGTCCCGCCGCGGAGATGGCGAACTGAATCCACATCTCGCGGGCGATCACCTCCGCGCCCTGGCCCTTCGGGTCGAGCACGGAGCCCGGAGCGGTGTCGAGCGCCGCCTCGCGCTCGCCGCAACCCGCAAGGGCGACGATGCCGAGGAGCCAGAGGCGTCTCATCCCTCGTCCTCGAGCGCCGGTCGCGCGTCGGGCCTCACCGGCTTTCCGGCGGCGCCGAGCTTCAGCGCCAGGAGGACCGGCTTGCGGCCGAGACCGACGGGCCACACGATCACGTTGCCGGCGACCGCGGGCCAGGCGTTGATCCCGCCTGGAGCCTGGAAGCGCCAGATCACCTTGCCGTCCGCGCGCGAGACGGCGTAGATCATCCCGTCGTAGGTGGCGGTGAAGACCAGGTCGTTGACGACGGTGGCTGCGCCGAAGCCGGGCGCCGGGAATGGCCGGCTCCACTTGATCGCGCCCGTGGCGGCGTCGAGCGCCACGAGCTCGGACGTTCCCTTGTCGTACTCGGTCCGGCCCTCGAGATTCTCGACCGAGGTCTGCCCGTCCTTGGCCTCCCAGGCGGTCGCCGTGTACGGCGTGGGCATGTTCACGACCTCGAAGTAGAGCGTCCCGTCTGCGTAGGCGCCGGGTGTCTCGACACCGCCCCAGAAGCCGGGATAGACCGTGACGACCTTTCCCGGCGGCAGCCGCTTCAACCCGTCGTGCTCGTGCCGGCCGACGGGCCGCTTCCAGACGAGCTTCCCGGTGCGCCGGTCGAAGGCGAAGACGACACCGAGCTTGCCCGATCCCACTACGAGCTGCCGGCCGGCCGAGTCGACGAGGATCGGCGGGTTCTGAAAGTCGTGGTGGAACAGCTCGTGGGAGGCGACCTGGTGGTGCCAGGCAAGCTTGCCGCTCTCGAGCCGCAATGCGAGCATCGTGTTCGAGTAGAGGTTCGGGCCAGGGCGGCTCGAGCCATTCGGGTGACCGCCCGTGCCCGGCGCAGGGGCCGGATTCCCCGTCGACCAGTACGTCAGCCCCGAGGACGCGTCGACGGCCGGCGGGAACCAGATGCCGGCGCCGCTGTTCAGGTCGGGGTTCCCCCAGAAGCCTTTCGTCACGGTCTGGAACTCCCAGGCGACGCTGCCGTCGTGCTCGCGGAGCGCGTAGGCGAATCCGCTGGCCCCTCCTTTCAGGAGAGCGGTCTTCAGGACCTTCCCCGACCCGCGCGCCTTCCGGCCGGCAGCGATCCCGGTGAGCAGGTACCCGCCATAGGCGACCGGCTGTTGCTGCCCAGTCGGCCCTCCGAGCGGCGTGCGCCAGATCCTCTTGCCGCTCGCGAGATCGAGGGCGACGATGTGGCGGTCTCCGTTCGGCGCATAGAGCTTTCCCCATCCGAGCGCGGGGCCGTTCGGGCCGAAAGCCTTCTGCCGGACGACATGCTTCCACTTCAGGGAGCCCGAGCCCGCGTCGATCGCGAACACGTTCGAACCGAGGTCCTGGAAGTAGACGACGCCCTTGGCGATCAGCGGCCCACTGGCGGCGGTACCCCACTTCGACGCGCTGCGAAGGCCCCGTTGCCAGGACATGCCCAGCGTCCCGACGGTGCTGGAGTCGATCCGGCTGGACGTCGTCGCACGCGAGTTGGCGTAGTCGTGGTTTGCGAGCGGCCACTCGTTTCGCGCGGACGCAACCTCGGGCGGCACCGCAGGTACGTCCGCCGCCGGCTCTGCGGCCACCGGGACGACTCTGGTCGTGAGCGTGTCCAGCTTGCGCTCTCGTGCGAAGCGCTGTCGGTCTGGGCCCAGCTCGTGAATCGCCAGCACGGCGATGCCCATCGCCACGACCACTCCGACCGCGAGCCAGGGGGCATCGACGCCGCTGCGTCTCATTTGACCTGCGCCGGCCGCACGCCCGTCTCGTCATTTCCCCAGGCGGCCCGGATGTAGGTGATCACAGCCGCGAGCTTGTGGTTCGGAAGCTGCTCGGCGAAGGATGGCATCGAGCCCCGCCCCCGCGTGACGATCTCGATCACGGGCCCTGGATCCTCGAGCCGGACGATCGGGTTGCCGGCCAGGTTCGGGTAGACGCCGTCGTATCCGCGACCGTCGGGCTGGTGGCAGGTGGAGCAGTTCTCGGTGTAGACCTCCTTGCCGCGCTCCACGCCCCAGCGCTCCCGTGAGCCGCAACCGGAGAGAGCCGCCGCGGCGACGCCGGCTGCGAGGGCGAGAGCGACCCGCGACCCCATCACGCGAGGTTCGTACCCCGCTATCCGAACCGTCAACCCGGCCGTTAGTCGCCCAGGTGCCGGTGCTCCCCCAGGACGGAAAGCTCGGCGATGTCGCGGCGGAAGAAGAGCGACGTCGTCCAGTCGACGACCACACGCAGCTTGCGGGAGAGCAGCGGGAGCTGCAGCAGGTGGTAGCTGCGAGTGAGAAACCAGCCGGGAAAGCCCCGGAACCGGAGGCCCATTACGTCGGCGATCCCCTTGTAGCGCCCCAGTGTCGCCACCTGGCCCAGCATTCGGTACGCATACGGTCTCGGCTCACCGCGCAGGTTCCTGGCCAGATGGCGCGCCTGGCGGAGGGCATGTTGGGAGGTGGGCGGGTCGACGCGTCCCGGCGTCGCGCCGTTCGGGACGGCCGCACCGTCGCCGAGCGCCCACACGCTTTCCCGCTCGACGACGCGCAGCTGGGGATCGACGCGGACACGCCCGCGCTCGTCGAGCGGCAGGCCGAGCCCGCCCAGCAGGGGGTTGGCCCGGACGCCTGCGGTCCAGACGACCGTGTGCGTGTCGATCCGCTCTCCGTCCGAGAGCGACGCCGTCTCGGCGCTCAGCGCCTCGAGCGTCGTCGCAACCCGAATGTCGACGCCTCGCCGGCTCAGCTCGCGCGCGGCGTAGTCGCCGAGGCGCGATGGGATCTCGGGCAGGATCTTCGGCGCCGCGTCCACGAGCAGCCAGCGCTGGGGGACGCTCCGCAGGCGCGGATACCACCGCAGCGCGTCTGCAACGAGGTCGGAGAGCTCCGCCAGCGCCTCGACGCCGGCGTACCCGGCTCCGACGAACACGAAGGTGAGGTGAGCCGCGGCCC
>JAWVCV010000267.1:0-3733 GCA_033858115.1 Gaiellaceae bacterium | reverse complement strand
AGGCCCTCCTCGAGGATCACGTGCATGATCGCGTTCAGCAGCCAGACGTCGGAGCCGGGGCGCAGCTGGAGGTGGCGCTTGGCGAGCTTCGTCAGCCAGATCGCGCGTGGGTCGGCGACCACGAGCGTCGCTCCGTTGCGTACCGCTTTCTTGATCCGCAGCGCCAGCACCGGGTGCGCCTCGGTCGTGTTCGAGCCGATCACGAGCAGGAAGCGGCAGTTTTCGATCTCCGGGATCGAATTGGTGGTTGCGCCTCTACCGAGCGACCTGACCAGGCCGTAAAGGGTCGGAGCGTGTCAGGTCGCCTCGCACGAGTGGACCGAGTGGGTCTTGAGGCCGGTCCGGGCGAGCTTCTGGATCAGGAAGTTCTCCTCGTTCGTCAGGCGGGCCGAGGCGAGCACCCCGATCGCCTGGGGCGAGTGGCGTTCCATCACCCCCTTGAGCCCGTCGGCGGCGACCTGGAGCGCGTGCTCCCAGGTTGCCGGGTGCAACTCGCCGTCCTCGCCGCGAACCAGCGGCTCGGTCAGGCGGTCCGGGTGGTGGACGAAGTTGAACGCGAAGCGGCCCTTGACGCAGAGGTTGCCCTCGTTGGAGACGTACTCGGGCTTCGAGGTCACCTTCACGATCCGCTTCGTCTCGGGGTCGACGTTCAAGTCGAGCTGGCAGCCGACGCCGCAGAAGGTGCAGGTCGTCTTCACCTGCTCGAGCGCGCGCTCCTCGACACCCGCGCCTTCGAGGAACTTCTCGTAGATCGCGCCCGTCGGGCACGTCGAGAGGCAGCCGCCGCAGAGCTCGCACTCGGTGTCGAGCCAGCTCTTCCCCCACGTGGGGACGATGCGCGCCTCGGGGCCACGACCCTCGAGCGAGAGCGCGGAGCACTGCATCACCTCCTGCGTGTAGCGGACGCAGCGGTTGCAGAGGATGCAGGTGTCGGGCTCGTAGCCCATCAGCCGGTTCCGGTCGGCGTAGGGCTCTCGCTTCGCGTCGGGGAGGAGGAACGGCGCTTCGACGCCGAGCTCTTCGGCGAGGTCGACGAGCTCGTTCGGCCGCCCGCCCGGATCCGCGTTCAGATGCTCGGAGAGCAGCATCTCGGTCAGCGTCTTGCGCAGCTGCGGCACGTTCGAGTTGGTGGAGACGACCATGCCTTCGGCGACGCGGGTCGCGCAGGCCGGCAGCGGCCGCGGCGAGCCCTCGACGCCGACAACGCACATCCGGCAGCCACCGTAGGGCGCCAGCTTGTCGTCGTGGCAGAGGGTGGGGATGAAGACGCCGTTCCGCGCCGTCGCGTGCACGAGCAGCTCGCCCTCGGAAGCCGTCGCGCGCCGACCGTCGAGTGTGAACTCGATCATCCGGTCATCATCTCGAAGAGCTCCGGCCAGTGCCGGAACGCGTTCCGCACCGGGATCGGCGCCGCCTGCCCGAGCCCGCAGATCGAGGTCAGCGCCATGGCCTCCAGCCACTCGTCGGCCTGGTCGCGCGTCATCGTCCGCTCGCCCTCGAAGACGGCGTGCAGGGCGCGGTTGCCGATCCGGCAGGGCGTGCATTTCTGGCAGGACTCCTCGGCGAAGAAGCGCATCGTCTCGGCGAGCAGCCGCAGGGGCGAGTACGTGCTCGGGAAGACCTGGACGGCGGCCGAGCCGACGCCGCAGCCCCATTCCGCCAGACCCTCGCGCGTGAGCGGCACGTCCAGCGCAGCAGGCGGCAGAATCCCGCTGGCCGCGCCGCCCGGCACGATCGCGCTCGGCTCGGCGGTGAGCCCGCCCGCGTGCTCGTCGATCAGCTGCCGCAGCGTGATGTCGAGCGGCGCCTGGTAGCACCCCGGCTTGCCGACCGCGCCGGAGACCGACCAGAGGCGCGACGGCTGCCAATCGCCGCGAAGGATCAGCGCCACGTGTGCCAGCGTCTCGACGTTGTTGATCAGCGTCGGGCGGCCCAGGTAGCCGGACTGGGCCGGGAACGGCGGCCGCAGCCGCGGCATTCCGCGTCGGCCCTCCATCGACTCCAGCAGCGCCGTCTCCTCGCCGCAGATGTACGCGCCGGCGCCGATCACGAGCTCGACGGGGAGCCCGCGTGCCGAGATCGCCTCCTGCAGCGCGGCCCGCGAGCCTGCGTACTCCTCGCGGAGATAGATGTAGCCCTGGTCGGTCTCGCAGAAGCGCATCGCCGCCTCGAGCCCTTCGAGCAGGAGCTGCGGCCGCAGCTCCATCACGTAGCGATCCTTGATCGTGCCCGGCTCCCCCTCGTCGGCGTTGACGATCACGACGCGCGGAGCGCTCTCGCGCCGGACGGCGTCCCACTTGCGCCAGGTCGGGAAGCCGGCGCCGCCCATTCCCGTCAAACCGGATGCCTCGAGCCGTGCGAGCACCTCGTCCGGGGAGAGCTCGAGTGGCTCACGCGTGTCGTCCGGCTCCAGCAAGAAGCCGTTGGTCGAGTGCGTGACGCCGCCGAGCACTTCGTCGCCGTGGAGGACGACGGGCGCCAGGTCGCAGTGGCCGAGGCAGGGCACCTCGATCGCGGTGTCGGCGAGCAGCGAGCGCGAGCCGGCGCAGTCGCAGACGGGGCCGGTGCAGACGCGCACCGCGTCGACCGGCACCTGCAGGAAGGAGTAGAAGGAGACGACCTCGTGCACGTCGCCGTGGCGTAGGTTCATCCGGTCTGCGAGCGCGTCGGCGAGCTCAGACGTGATCGGCCCGACCTCGCGGCGCAGCCGGCCGAGGTTGTCGAGCAGCCGCGTGCGGTCCGTAGGCAGCTCCTCGAGCAAGCTTGGCAGGCGGAGCACGTCCACAGGACGAGTCTAGTCCGGGGGTCGGCGCAGCCTCTTCGTCTCGGAGCGCCGCTTCTTCGCCTCGAGCCGGCGCCGACGCGAAGCCTGGGTCGGCTTCGTCGCAACGCGGCGCCGCTGCACCTTCAGCGCCTGCCGCAGCTGCTCGACGAGGCGCTCGACGGCCAGCTCGCGATTCCGCCACTGGCTCCGCTCGTCCTGGGCCACCGCGCGCAGCATCGGCCCTGCTTTGGCCACGACGCGTCGCTTCTGCGCGTCGGTGAGGGCGGACGACGCCTCGACGTCGAGCAGCGCTTCCACCCGCGTCTCCGCGGTGTTCGCGTGCTGGCCGCCGGGACCGCTGGAGCGCGAGAAGCGCAGCTCGACGTCGCTGAGGGGAAGCACGACCGACCGTGTCACGCGAATAGACTCCGGCTCCATGGCCGCCATTCTGCTGGACATCGATGGTGTCCTCCATGTCTCCGGCGAGCCGATCCCGGGTGCGGTGGAGGCGATCGCGCGACTGCGCCAGGAGGGCCACCGGCTGCGCTTCGTCACGAACAACTCCTCCCGCTCGCGGGCGACCCTGGCCACGGAGCTCCGGGAGCTCGGAGTCGAGCTCGAGGACGAGGAGCTGCAGACGACGCCGCTCGCAGCCGCCGAGGTCCTGGGCGGCCGCCGTGTCTACGCGCTCGTGATGCCCGCGATCGTGCCGGACCTGGAGGGGATCGAGCTCGTCGGTGAGGGCGCCGATGCGGTGCTCGTCGGCGGCTGCGACGAGACGACGGAGCCGAATCAGGTGTTCAGCTACATGAACCTCGCTCGCGCCTTCTCGGAGATCCAGGCGGGCGCCGACCTCTACTGCCTGCACAAGAATCGCTGGTGGCAGACGGCCCGCGGGCCGCTGCTCGACGGCGGTGCCTTCGTGGCGGCGCTGGAGTACGCGACGAACGTCGACGCGACGGTGATCGG
>JAWVCV010000266.1:0-7076 GCA_033858115.1 Gaiellaceae bacterium | reverse complement strand
TGAAGCACCACTACTCGCTCGAGGGCGTCGTCACCACCGTCGACGCGCAGCACGGCCTCCGCCACGAGGAGTCGGTGCTCCAGGCGGCGGCCGCAGACACGCTCGTGATCACGAAGACGGACCTCGCGGACCCGGCGCCGGTGGCCGCGCAGCTGCGACGGCTGAATCCACTGGCGCCGATCGTCGAGGCGACGTTCGGCGACGTCGCTCCCGCCGATCTCTTCCGGGGCGCCGAGCAGCGCGATCCGCGCGACTTCGAGTACGACGTCGCCCACGAGCACGCCCACGAGCCGCGCGCGCTCTGCCTGACGTTCGACGAGCCGCTCGACTGGACGGCCTTCGGCATCTGGCTGACGATGCTGCTGCAGGCCCGCGGCAACGACGTGCTGCGCGTGAAAGGGCTGCTGAACGTCGGCCTCGAGGGGCCGATCGTGCTGAACGGCGTCCAGCACGTCGTCCACCCTCCGGAGCACCTGCCGGCCTGGCCGGACGACGATCACCGCTCGCGAATCGTCTTCATCGGCCACGGTATCGAGCGCGAGGCGCTCGAGCGCTCGCTCGCCGCCTTCGACGGCGCGGCGTAGGTCCTAGTACGACTTCGGCATGCCGAGCGCGTGCTGGCCGAGAAAGGCGAGCACGAGGTTGTTCGAGACGGGCGCGATCGAGTACAGCCGCGTTTCACGAAACTTCCGCTCGACGTCGTACTCCTGGGCGAAGCCGAAGCCGCCGTGCGCGTCGAGGCAGGCGTTCGCGGCCGCCCACGAGGCTTCCGATGCGAGCAGCTTCGCGGTGTTCGCCTCCGCCCCGCACGGCTCGCCCCGCTCGAAGAGCCATGCCGCCTTGTAGCGCACGAGATCGGCCGCTTCGATCGCGGCGTGTGCCCGAGCGATCGGGAACTGGACGCCCTGGTTGGCCCCGATCGGCTTGCCGAAGACGACGCGCTCGGACGCGTAGGCCGCCGCCGTCTTGACGAACCAGCGGCCGTCGCCGATGCACTCGGCGGCGATCAGGATCCGCTCGGCGTTCATGCCGTCGAGGATGTAGCGGAAGCCGCGCCCCTCCTCGCCGACCAGGGCGTCCGCCGGGATCTCGACGCCGTCGAGGAAGATCTCGGTCGTGGCGTGGTTCATCAGCGTCTTGATCGGCCGGATCGTCATCGTCCCGGCCTCGAGCGCCTGCCGCATGTCGACGATGAACGTGGACAGGCCCTCGGTCCGCTTCTCGACCTGCTCGAGCGGCGTCGTCCGCGCGAGCAGGAGCATCAGGTCGGAGTGCAGCGCGCGCGACGTCCAGATCTTCTGCCCGCGCACGACGTAGCCGCCGTCGACGCGCTCGGCCGTCGTCTGGATGCGGGTCGTGTCCGAGCCCACGGTCGGCTCCGACACTCCGAACGCCTGCAGCCGCAACTCACCCGCCGCGATGCCCGGCAGGTAGCGCTGCTTCTGCTCCTCGGAGCCGTGCCGGAGGATCGTGCCCATGATGTACATCTGCGCATGGCACGCGCCTGCGTTGCCGCCAGAGGCGTTGATCTCCTCGAGGATCACGCTCGCCGCCGTCAGCGACAGCCCGGCGCCGCCGTACTCCTCCGGGATCAGGGCCGCGAGCCAGCCGTGCTCTGTGAGCGCGCGGACGAACTCTTCCGGGTAGCGGTCGGGCTCCAGCGAGCGCCAGTACTCGCCCGGGAAATCCGCGCAGAGCTCCCGCACCGCCGTGCGGATCTCGTCGAGCTCCTCCGGGATCGAGAAGTCCATCAGAGCGCGTATCGCTCGAGCAGGCGGCGGGCGATCACGAGCTGCTGGATCTCGTTCGAGCCCTCGCCGAGGATGAGGAGCGGCGCGTCGCGGTAGATCCGCTCGATCGCGAACTCCGGCGAGTAGCCGTACCCGCCGTGGATGCGCATCGCGTCGAGCGCGACCTCCTGCGCGGCTTCGGTCGCATAGAGCTTCGCCATCCCGGCCTCGAGGTCTGCTCGCTCGCCTTCGCTCTTCCGCTCGGCGGCCTGCAGCGTCAGGAGCCGCGCCGCCTCGATCTTCGTCGCCATCTGCGCGAGCTTCAGCTGCACGGCCTGGTGCTGGGCGATCGGCTTCCCGAACGTCTCGCGTTGCTGCGCGTAGCGGATCGCCTCCTCGAAAGCGCGCGTCGCGATCCCGACGGCACGGGCGGCGATGTTGACGCGCCCGAGCTCGATGCCGCCCATGAACTGGTAGAAGCCCTGCCCGATCGCGCTCTCGCCGCCGAGGACGCTCGCAGCGGGGGTGCGGAAGCCGTCGAAGAGAAGCTCGGTCGTCTCGACTCCCTTGTAGCCGAGCTTGCCCAGCTTCCCCGGGATGCGCAGGCCCGGCAGCTCCTCGACCTCCGGCTCCTTCTCGACGATGAACGCGGTCATGCCGTGGTGGCGCGGCTCTGCGCCGGGGTCCGTGACCGTCAGCAGCATGATCGCGCCCGCTCGCAGCCCGTTCGTCGCCCACATCTTCTGGCCGGTGATCGAGAACTCGTCTCCCTCCCGGACGGCGCGCGTGCGAATCGCCTGGACGTCCGAGCCAGCGTGTGGCTCCGTCATCGAGTACGCGAACCGCAGCTCGCCGGTCGCCATCCGCGGCAGGTAGCGCTCCCGCTGGTCATCGGCGCCGTGCGTCTCGATCATCCAGGCGGAGATGAAGTGGGTGTTGAGCACGCCCGAGAGCGACATCCAGCCGCGCGAGAGCTCGATCTGGATCAACACGTAGGTGAGGAGATCGAGGCCGAGCCCGCCGTGCTGCTCGGGGATCGTCACGCCGAAGAGCCCGAGCTGCTTCATCTCCTCGACGAGCGGCGCCGGAAACTCGTCCGCGTGCTCGTACTCGGACGCCAGCGGGTACACCCGGTCCTCGACCCACTCCCGTACGGTCGCGACGATCTCTCGCCGCTCGATCGTCGCTGTCACGCGGCGACTCCGGACGCGGCGAGAAGCCCGCGGACGTCCACGGCGTGCTCGAGCGCGAGGATTGCCTGTTCGAGGTCGTCGTAGCCGCCCCCGGCGAAGGCGGCGTTCTCACGAAACTTCTCGCGCACCTGCTCCGCGCTCATCGGGTTCTCCGGCGCCCCCAGCTGGTGCGGGAAGTCCGCCTCGATCGTGCGCCCGTCGGCCAGCGAGATCCGCACCCCGCCGGGGAACGCCTCCGGGTAGCTCGCATACTCCCTGGTCTCGTAGCGCACCTTCCGTGCAAGTGCGAGCACGCGAGTGTCCGCGAGCGCGGCGGGCGTGTACGTCGTCAGGCCGACCCGGCCGTGGACGAGCATCGCCGCCGTCGAGTACTGGAGGCTGAACTTGCCCTCGTAGTCGGTTCGCGGAGCGAGCTTCGCCGCCTCGGGCTCGAGCACCAGGGCCACGCCCGCCTCCGGCACCGTCACCACGATCTCCTCGATCTCCTCGAAGTCGATCTCGCCGCAGAGCGTCTCGGTGGCGCCGAGCGACCCGTGGATGAAGTGGCAGGCCGGGTAGGGCTTGAACGCGATCCGCGGGGTCTCCCACCGGGCTCCGAGATCCGCGAGCTGCGGCTCGAGGTCGACGCGCGCGTCGATGAAGGCATGGAAGACGCCGAAGCGGTTCTCGAGCACGCCCGGCGGGCCCTCGGCGCCGTGTGCCGCGAGCCGCGCCGCGAGCAGCGCGCCGTGCGCGGCCCAGGCAGGGTGGATCGGCTTCGTCGCCGTCGCGTCGTCGAGGTAGGCGAAGAGGCCGGACGCCATGCTGCCGGCGATGCCGAATGCGCTCGCCGCGGCGTCCGGTGCGAGCCCGCCGAGGCGCGCTGCCGCGGCCGTGGCGCCGAAGATCCCGCAGATCGCCGTCGGGTGGAATCCCCGCTTGTGGAAGGCGCCGGTCGCCGCCATGCCGATGCGCGTCACGATCTCGTTGCCTGCGATCACGGCGGCCAGGAGCTCGCGACCGCTCGCGCCGCGGGCCTCGGCGAGCGCGAGGGCCGCCGGCACGACGACCGTCGACACGTGCGCGACCGATTCGGAGTGGGTGTCGTCGAAGTCGAGCCCATGGCAGAGCATCGCGTTCGCAAAGGCGGCGTTGGGGGCCGGCAGCCCCGTCTCGAGGCCGATCACCGAGGACTCGGATTCACCGCCGAGCTCCGACATCGTCGCGCGGCCCTCTGCGGCGATGCCGAGTCCGTGTGCGGCGAGGCCGCAGCCGATCGTGTCGAGCACGTGCAGCTTGGCCGCCTCGACGACCGGCTGTGGCACCGCGTCGAGATCGAGCTCGAGCGCCCACGCTACGAGCCGCTCCCCTGCCTTCATACCGTCCACTCCTCGCTCGTCCCCGGGAAGCTGCGCACCGCCTGCGGAGCCGTTCGCTTGTAGACCATGAACGTGCGCCGGTACTCGATCACGACCTCACGGCGCTGATTGATCCCGCGGCAGCGCATCGTGACGATGCCGACGTCGGGATTCGACTTCGACTCGCGCTTCTCGAGAATCTCGCTCTCGGCCCACAGCGTGTCGCCGACGAAAACCGGGCTCGGCAGGCGGATGTCCGTCCACTGCAGGTTCGCGGCAGCGTTCTCGCTCGTGTCCGGCACGGTCAGGCCCGTGATCAGCGCGAGCGTGAAGGTGCTGTTGACGAGGATCTGCCCGAACTGCGTGCGCTCGGCGTGTGCCTGATCGAAGTGGATCGAGTTCGTGTTGTGCGTCAGCCCCGTGAAGAGCAGGTTGTCCTGCTCGGTGACGGTGCGGCCGAAACGGCTCGGGAACACGTCTCCGGGCTCGAAGTCCTCGTAGAAGCGGCCGTGCCAGACCTTCGGGGCTGCCTCCGGTTCACTGCTCACGACGCTCCTTTCGGCGGGTAATCGCGTTTATGTCAGACATCCGCTCGGCGGTCAAACCGTGCGATCGCCGGCGGGACTTGACTCGCGGCTGAAGGTCAGACATAAACGCGCTACCCGGTCGTCCCACGACGGAGGTCGCAGATGCAGGCAGTCGTCTTTCACGAGTTCGGCGGGCCGGACGTGCTCAAGCTCGAGCACGTGGCCGACCCTGAGCCGGCGGCCGGCGAGGTGCTGATCGACATCGCGGTCGGCGCGCTCAACCACCTCGACGTCGACATCCGCGAGGGCAGCTCGAGGTTCGACGTGGCCCCGCCCTTCATCCTCGGAGTCGAGGTCGTCGGCCGCATCTCGGCCCTCGGTGACGTGGTCTCAGGCTGGGAGCTCGGGGAACGGGTGCTGCCCTACCTGATGGGCACCTGCGGCGCGTGCCGCTACTGCAAGACGGGGCGTGAGTCCCTCTGCCTCACGCCCGGCTTCATCAGCTTCACGACCTCCGGTGGGTACGCCGAGAAGCTCGCCTGCCCGGCGCGGCAGCTCATCCGCGTCCCGGACGAGCTCTCGGACGAGCACGCGGCCGCGATGCAGATCGCCTTCGCGACGGCGTGGCACATGCTCTTCACGCGCGCGAAGCTCCAGCCCGGTGAGACCGTGCTGATCAACTCGGTCGGCAGTGGCATCGGCTCCGCCGCGGTGCAGCTCGCGAAGCTCGCCGGCGCCTTCGTGATCGGCAACGCGAGCTCGGACGAGAAGCTCGCGCTCGCGACGGAGCTCGGGCTTGACGTCGGGATCAACCACCAGACCCAGGACGTCGTCGCCGAGGTCCTGCGCGCGACCGACGGCCGCGGCGTCGAAGTCGTCTTCGAGCACGTCGGCGGCGAGCTCTTCCAGCACGGCCTGGACTCGCTCGCGAAGGACGGCCGGCTGGTCATCTGCGGCGCTCACTCCGGCGAGGTCGTGCCCTTCGACATCATCCCCTTCTTCCGGGCGCAGAAGCAGATCATCGGCTCGTTCGTCTACAACCAGGACGAGGTCGAGAAGGTGCTCGATCTCGCCGCGCGCGGCCTCGTGACGCCGCTCGTCTACAAGACCTTCCCGCTCGACCAGGCGCGCGAAGCGATGGAGACAATGGAGCGCCGCGAGAACTTCGGCAAGATCCTCCTCAGCCCGGGAGCGGCCGTGGGAGCAGCTCAGTGAAGCGGCTCGGCGTCGACGTCGGCGGCACGTTCACGGACCTGATCTACGTCGACGACGAGACGGGCAGGATCCTCGTTCACAAGCTGCCGACGACGGCGGAGGACCCCTCCGTGGGGACGCTGCAGGGGATCACCGAGCTGGTCGAGCAGGCGGGTGAGACCCCGTCGGCTCTCGACCAGGTGTTCCACGGGACGACGATCGCCACGAACATCGTGATCGAGCACAACGGCGCGACCGTCGGCCTGATCACGACGGAGGGCTACCGCGACATCCTCCACATCGCGAGGCACAAGAAGCCGCTCAACTTCTCGAACTACCAGGATCTCCCCTGGCAGCGCTACCCGATCGTCCGGCGCCGTTACCGGCTGACCGTGCCGGAGCGGATCCTGAAGGACGGCTCCGTGCTCGTCCCGCTCGACGAGGAGCGGGCCCGCGAGCGCGTGCGCGAGCTGAAGGCTGCCGGCGTCGAGGCCGTCTCCGTGTGCTTTCTCTTCTCGTTCGTCAATCCCGCGCACGAGCAGCGCGTGGCCGAGATCGTGCGGGAGGAGTTTCCGGAGGCCTTCCTCTCCGTCTCCTCCGAGGTGCTGCCGCAGTACCGGGAGTACGAGCGCTTCTCGACCGTCTCGCTCAACGCGTACGTCGGCCCCAAGGTCTCGCGCTACATCCGCCGGCTCGAGGAGCAGCTCGAAGCGCTGGACGTGCGGACGAAGCTGCACCTGATGACGTCGGCGAGCGGCGTCGCCACCCCGGAGGGCGCCGTGGCGCGGCCGGTGACCCTGCTCATGTCCGGTCCGGTCGCCGGCGTCGTCGGCGGCATCTGGGCGGGCAGGCAGGCGGGCTACGACAACGTGATCACGCTCGACGTCGGCGGCACCTCGGCCGACATCGGGCTGGCGCAGGACGGCCAGCTGCGGATGAAGCACCTGCTCGACACGAAGGTCGGCCCCTACCAGGCGATGATCCCGATGGTCGACGTCGACACGATCGGCGCCGGCGGCGGCTCGATCGCCTACGTCGACCAGGGCGGCATCTTCCACGTCGGCCCGCGCTCGGCCGGCGCCGACCCGGGCCCGG
>JAWVCV010000265.1:0-3156 GCA_033858115.1 Gaiellaceae bacterium | reverse complement strand
CGCGAGCGAGGCGCCCTCGTCGGCGAGCGCCCGGGCCGCCGGCGGGATCCCCTCACGCTCGGCGAGTGATCGCTCGAGCGCCGCAAGCCGCTCCTTCGCGAGCGCGGCGCGGGCAGCAAGGTCGTCCCGCGCGTGCGCGGCCGCGCGGGCCGCCGCGGAGGCCTCGTTCGCCGCCGCCTCGAGCTCCGCCGGCGAAGGCCCCGAACGCCGGGCGGCGACTTCGGCCTCAGCGAGCTCGATCCGCACGCGTTCGCGGAGGGCAGAGACGGATTCGGCACGCATCGTGATTCGCTCGCGCGCGTTGCCGAGCCCATAGAGCGCTGCCGTCGCGCCCTCGCGTCCGCCGGCGGCGTCGGCGAGCTCGGTCTCGAGCGCCTTCCGCTCGCTGCGGAGCGCCTCGAGGCGCTCCTCGAACCGACCCGCGGCGCCGCGCTCCAGGGCGGCGAGCCGCTCCTGCGCCGCGCGAGCCCGCTCGGCGCCGGCCCCGCTCGCCGCTGCGGCGACGCGCGCAGACGCCGCCGCTGCCGCGGCGGCCTGCTCGAGCTCCCTCAGCGACTCGTCCGTCTTCTCGTCCAGGGCGGCCTCGGCCTCGCCGAGATCCGCGCGCAGTCGTTCGATCAGGCTCTGCGCTCCTTCCTGCCGGAGAGCGATGCGCTCGCCGGCGCCCTGAAGCCGGTAGAGCGCCTTGATCGCAGACTCCCGCCTGCCGGCGGCGTCGGCGAGCTCCTCCTCGGCAGCCTGGCGCTCGGCGAGGAGTGCCTGAAGCCTTTCCTGTGCGCTGCGACGGCCGAGCCCGGCAGCAGTCTTTCGCTCTTCCGCGGCCGCTCGGCGCGCATCGGCGGCGACGAGGTCGAGCTCGGCGATGCGGGCCCGCAGGCGCGCCACTTCCTCGGCGAGCTTCTCCGCCCGTTCGGCCGCCGTCGCCTGCAGCGCCAGGGGGCGCAGGCGCTTGCGCACCTCGGCCTCGACGTCATGCGCGCGCTCGACCTGGATCGCGACGCGGTTCAGCTTCAGCTCAGCACGGTGACGGCGCCGCTTGAACTTGCCGAGCCCCGCCGCTTCCTCGACCAGCTCGCGCCGCTCCTCGGGCTTCGAGGCCAGCACGGCCTCGACCTTGCCCTGGCTGACGATCGAGTGCATCGAGCCGCTGAGCCCCACATCGGCGAGCAGCTCGACGAGGTCCGTGCGCCTGACCTGGGCCTTGTTGACGAGGTACTGGCCCTCGCCGCCGCGGTGCAGCCGCCGCGTGATCGAGACCTCCGAGTAGTCGAGCTCGCCGAAGCCGCCGCTCTCGTTGTCGAAGACGAGCTCCACCTCGCAGGTCTCGGCCGGAGTGCGGCCCTCGGCGCCGTTGAAGAGGACGTCGTCGGGCTTCTCGGCCCGCAGCTCGGAGGGCGTCAGGGAGCCGGCCGCCCAGACGATCGCGTCGGCGACGTTCGACTTGCCGGAGCCGTTCGGGCCGACGACGACCGCGACGCCTGGCTCGAGCTTCAGCTCGAGCGAGTCCGGGAACGACTTGAAGCCGCGCAGGCGGAGAGAGCGCAGGTGCACGGCTGGGAGGCTAGCGTCCGGAACGGACGTTCTTCCGCGCAAGGATGAGCATCCGCCGAGCGGATGCTCATCGCGCCAAGATCCCCGAAGAGGCCGCCCGCGGCCCAAAAGCCCGACAAACGCCGCCTGGCGACGCCGCTAGGCCTCCTCAGCCATCCCGAGGACGTCCTCGCGGCTCATCTTCCCGACGAGCTCGGGGTGGGCCTCGCCCACGTGCCGCTCGACCTTCTGGACGAGCTCGTCGTCGCTGTCGGCGCGAACGACCTCGCCGCACTCGCAGTTGATCACCTTCGCCATCGTCTACCTCCTCAGTAGGTCAGGACTCGATCCGCCTCGAGCACGAGCTCGACGAGCTGCTCCGGCATCGCCGCCTCGGCTGCGCCGTTCGGCTCGAAGTCACGCGCCTTGCTGGACATGCCCGACACGTAGAACTTGCCGCCGCGCTCGACGATCGCATCGTGGGACTCTCGCAGGCTGCCCGTGCCCAGTCCGACGAGGCTGTCGAGCGTCGCCTCGCGGAGCAGCTGAACCGCGTCGCCGGCGAGGAACAGCGACACGTCGTGACCTGCTTCGGCGGCGCTGCGCGCGACGAGGAAGCCGAGGGCTGCCCGGGTCGGTGACTCGGGCCCGTGCGTGATCTGGATCAGGAGCTTCGACATGCCGGGATAGTCGCGGGCTCCGCTTGCCGTTACCTTGTCGAAACCTTGGCGGAGACGCGAGTCCAGCTGTGCGGCCGGTTCGTCGCCCGGATCGACGGGCGGCGGATCGAGCAGGAGCTTCCCGGGCGCCAGGGTCGCCTCGCATTCGCCTATCTGGCCGTGCACCGTCACCGCGAGGTGACGCGCGACGAGCTGATCGAAGCGCTCTGGGGCTCCAGCAGCGGCTCGGAGCGCCTGAGCCCGCTCGTCTCGAAGCTGCGCGCAGTGGTGCCGCTCGACGGGCGAGGCGACATCAGCCTCGCCCTCCCCGACGACGCCTGGGTCGATCTCGAGGCCGCGTCCGAGGGCCTCCACCGGGCCGAGAGCGCGGTGGCGCGCGCGGACTGGACGGGCGCGTGGGGGCCCGGCCGCGTCGCCCAGCACGTCACGTCGCGCTTCTTCCTGCCGGGGGAGGAGGCGCCGTGGATCGACGAGCAGCGTCGTCGCCTCGACGAGATCCACCTGCGGTCGGTGGAGCTCGTCGGCGCCGCCTGTCTCGGGATCGGCGGCGGGGAGCTCGCAACGGGCGAGCGGGCTGCGCGGACCGCGACGGCGCGCTCCCCGTACAGCGAGAGCGCGCACCGCCTGCTCATGCAGGTGCTCGCGGCGCGCGGCAATCCCGCCGAGGCGCTACTCGTGTACGACGGGCTACGGGTACGGCTGCGTGAAGAGCTCGGAACGGCTCCCAGCGAGGCGACCCAGGCGCTGCACCGCCAGCTCCTCGGCTAAAAGAGATCTTCGGGCCGCGGGCGGCCCTTCAGGGTCTCGCGCTAGGCGACAGTGCCGCCAGCGCCTGTTTGGCCGCCGCCTGCTCGGCCTCTTTCTTCGTCCGCCCGGTGCCTGTTCCGAGCTCGACGCCGTCGATCTCCGCAGAGCAGGAGAAGCGCCGCTCGTGCGCAGGGCCTTC
>JAWVCV010000264.1:0-21494 GCA_033858115.1 Gaiellaceae bacterium | reverse complement strand
TTTGCGACCGGGTGCGTTCGTAGTCGTCTGCGAGTGGTTCGAGCAACCTCGATCACGGTCGTGCTCTTGCTGGCTCTCGCCGCGCCGGCGCAGCTGCGATCCCACCGGCCCGAGACGGCCGGGCTGGCGTTCCTGCCCGCCTCGAGCGAGCTGCTCGCGGCCTGTCGCAGGACCGCCCGCGCGGTGGGCTACCCGGTCCCGTGCCCGACGAAGGTGCCGCACGGCTTGACCGAGACGGGCGCGAACGGGCCGAGCGGTTGCGCTCTTCATGTCATCGGCCCCGGCGGGATCGGAGGCTGCCCGAAGTCGTGGAGAGGCTGGGTCGTCGGCTCTAGCGACACACCGACCAACCACCTCGTGATCACGGCGTCCCCGCGGCCGCTGCAGAGCTATGCGAGGGTCGTCAACGGCCCTGCCTGGTACCCGGAGGCGCGGGTCAAGCCGCTCCGCTGGACGACCGTCGGCCTCACTCGCATGTGCGCCGTCTTCGTCCCGCAGGGGACGAACGACGGCAGTGCGTTCGCGAATCACGTGGTGCTCATCTGGACGGTCGGTCGACACACGTACGGCGTCGGGTTCCACGTCGTGAAGAGTCTTCGCCAGACGCTGCTGCTCGATCGGGAGCTGGCGAGGCACATCAGACTCGTCCGTCCTTGAGCGTCGACCGCCGCATTCTCAGGCGTTCGGCGTCACCGTCAGCTTGAGCACGTCCGGCCGGTGGTAGTGGCCGGCCGGGTCGAAGCGCTGGCGCTCGCGCAGGAGTAGATCCGGATCGAGCTCGGCGTAGAGGATCCCTTCCTCGTCGTAGAGCGGTCCCGCGAGATAGCTCCCGTCCGGCGCGAGGATCGCCGAGCCGCCCCGCCCGAGGACGTCCCGGCCCGCGAGCAGCGCCTTGAGCGGGAAGTCGTCCGGGTAGGAGGTCGCGCGCTGGAAGTGAGCGGGCGCGACCACGAACGAGCGCGACTCGAGGGCGATGTGCTTCAGCGTCGCCTGCCACGAGTCGCCGTCGTCTGCGGTCGAGGCGATGTAGATCTCCACGCCGGACTCGTAGAGCGAGAAGCGCGCGAGCGGCATGTAGTTCTCCCAGCAGATCAGGCCGCCGATCCTGCCGAGCGGCGTCTCGATTGCGCGCAGTCCGCGACCGTCGCCCTGGCCCCAGATGAGCCGCTCGTGATTCGTGGGCACGAGCTTGCGGTGGTGGAGGGCCAGCTCGCCCTCCGGCGAGTAGTAGAGGAGCGAGTTGTAGAGCGTGCCCGGACGCTCGGGATCCAGCTCGTTGACGCCGATCACGAGCCAGACGCCGTGCTCGCGCGCAGTCGCGGCGAGCCGGTCGGCGTCGGCGCTCGGCAGCTCGAGCGACTCGCGGTGGAGGAGCGCGAACGCCTCCTTCGCGCCCGGCTCCCCCCAGCCGGCGAGCGCCTTCGCCCACACCGAGGAGGGGTAGGCGGGGACGAACGTCTCGGGAAAGACGACGAGCCCGGCCCCGGCGCCCGCGGCCTCCGCCGTGCGCTCCGCCACTCGGTCGAGGGTGCCGGAGCGGTCGAAGATCGCCGGCTCGGCCTGGATGCACGCTGCAACCACCCGCTCGCGCATCAGGCCCAGCCCATCGGCTCGTAGCCGCTCGTCCGCGGCGCGGAGATGATCAACACGGTGGCCTCGGCGTCGCTGCGGTTGACGATCGTCCGCTGTGGCTCCGGGTCGAGCCGGACGAACGTCCCCGCCGGCGCGGAGTGCTCCTGCCCGTCGACCACCATCGTCGTGTCGCCTGAGAGCACGACGAAGACTTCCTCCTGGTCGCGTTCCGTCTCGTCGTGCTCGGGGATCGTCTCCCCCGGCGGTAGCTCGACGATGTTCATCCCGAAGCTCTGGAGCCCGAGCGACTTCCGCGCCAACGCCCACTTCGGAAACGGGCGCTCGAAGTCGTCGAGGTGCACGATCGTGAAGCCTGCCATCGTCAGCTCCCTTCCGCGGTCCACTCGGGCTCGGGTCCGATCCCGACGCCTTCGGCGACGCGGTTGACATAGTTGAAGTACGCGATCACCTGGATCGCGTCGTGAATCGAGGCGTCGTCCCACCCGTTCCCGCGCAGCGCGTCGACGTCCGCGGCGCCGACGGTGGCCGGAGCGCTCGTCAGCTTGACCGCGTAGTCGCAGAGCGCGCGCACGGCCGGCGTCAGCTTCGCCTCCCGGTAGTCGTGCGCAGCGTGCTGCGCGAGCTCCTCGTCTGCGCCCTCGGCACGGAGGTCGTTGGCATGGGCATGAATTCAGTAGTGGCAGTCATTCTGGCGCGAGACGACCACCGCGAGCAGCTCCCGCTCTTGCCGTGAGAGCCCCGACGGGCCGTGCATGATCCCCTTGTAGAGCTCCATCGAGCGGTGCAGCACGCCGGGACGCAGGCTCATCGCCTTGACGATGTTGAAGACCTTGCCGGCGCGGCCGATCGCGGCGTCGTACTCCTCCTTGAGCCGTCCGGTCGCGGCGTCGACGTCGATCAGGCGGAGATGCGTCACGCCGCGATTCTCAACGCTCGGTCAGCGCAGCGCAAATTCTCTGTAAAGCCGGGCGCATTGCCGTTTTCGACTGCTCGCGCGCAGCAAGAAGGCGGTCATGTGCGCATTCATCGAGGAGAGGAAGCCAACATGACCACCAGACACCCGCGGCGAGCGATCGTGGCGTTGACCCTGCTTGCAGGCGTTCTCGCCGGCCTGGTCGCCGCCGCCACGGCCCTCGCGGCTCCGCCGCGCGAGTCGTCGCAGCCGACGATCGAAGGCGGGCCGTTCCGCCAGGGAGCGACACTGCGCGCCGGCAACGGCATCTGGACGAACAACCCGACGTCGTTCGCGTACCGGTGGCAGCGTTGCGACGCCAACGGCAACAACTGCGGCAACATCGCCGGGGCGACGGCGCAGACCTACCGGCTCGTCCAGGCCGACGTCGGGCAGACCGTGCGGCTGCTCGTGACCGCGCGGAACGCCGACGGCGCCCGCACGGCGAACTCGAAGCCGAGCCCGGTGATCGCCGACAACGCGGCGCCGAGGCCCGTCGTCGAGCCCACCATCAGCGGCACCCCGGCCGTCGGGCAAGAGCTGACCGCGAATCCCGGCACGTGGTCGAACCTCCCCGATCGCTTCGCGTACCAGTGGAAGCAGTGCGACGCGACGGGGGCCGCGTGCGCGGCGATCGCAGGGGCGACCGGCACCGTCTTCGGCGTCCGCTCCGCGGATCTCGGCCGGACGCTGCGGGTCGAGGTGACAGCCGTGAACTCCTTCGGCCGCACCAAGAAGGAGTCGAACAACACCGGGATCGTGCGAGCGTCCGCGGGTGGCGGCAGCGGGACGACGGTCTCGATCGCGTCCGTCTCGTTGCCGGAGCGCCTCGTGATCTCGGCGGTGACGTTCTCGCCGAGCGCGATCCACAACCGCGCTGACCTCGTCACCATGCGCGTCCGGGTCACGGACACTCGCAACCGGCTCGTCCAGGGCGCGCTCGTGCTGGCCGACGCGATTCCGTTCGGGCGCGTCAACACCTCGGCGGAGACCGCGACGGACGCGAACGGGATCGCCACGATCACGTTCCGGCCGACGATCCGCCTGCCGATCGTGCGCAACACCGCGGTGCAGTTCTTCCTCCGCGCCCGCAAGGCAGGAGAGGACATCCTTGCGGGCGTCTCGACGCGGCGGCTCATCCAGGTCCGCGTCGTCCCGGGCTAGCGCGTGCACCCGGCCCGTGCCGCTAGCCTGCGGGCGGAGCGGCACGGGCCCGGTGGCCCAGGCGGTCTTCAAAACCGTTGAGGTCGTGCAACCCACGGCTGGGTCGGTTCGACTCCGGCGCCGCTCCGCTCAACCGCCCGGCGGGGTCGCCTGGGCGACGACGGCCGTCTGGGCCGACTGCGAGCTGGCCGCGCCGAAGCGGTTGGTGGCGGTGATGGTGGCGCGGAGGGTGGTGCCGGCATCCTCCGTCGCGACGACGTAGGTCGGCGACGTCGCCCCGACGATGTCGAGGCACGCCGCGCCGGCAGAATCGCACCGCTGCCAGGTCTGGGTGAGCGTGGCCGGCGTGCTGAACGTGGCCGCCGTCAGGGTCAGCGTCTGTCCGGGCTGCGGCGTGCCGGCGATCGTGGGCGGCACGGTCGCCACCGGCGTGAACTGCTCCCCGACGTGTGCGACCATCATCGCGCCCAGCCTCCCGACCTCGGCCGGGCCGACCGGGCGGAGACCGACGACCACGAGGAACGAGCGCGTGCGGTCGACGCGGAACCAGGCGATGGCGCTGTGGAAGCGGCCGACCTTCGTCCGCACCGTCAGCGGCAGCATCACCGCTTCGTCGCCGATCGCGGGCGTCCGGACCTTGCCGATCGTCACATCCCCCTTCTTCGCCGTCGCTCCCAGCTCGACCCGCATGCTGTCTGCGAGTAGCTCGCGGCCCCGCTTCGAGCCGAGGAATTTGCGGAGGTCGGCCATGTCGGCCATGGTCGTCCTGGTCGTGGCCGCGAGAGCAACCTCGGAGCTGATGTAGAGGAGCAGCGAACGACCGAGGGGCTTGCTCAACTCGAACTCGCGCTCGTAGGCGGCTGTGTAGCCCGCATCGGGCTTGATGCGCTTTCCCTTCGCTTTCGAGTTCGGGATGTCCTCGGCCCGGAGCGCCATGCGCGCGGTGTCCGGCGCCGCGACGGCGGCCAGCCCGGCGGTCGCAGCGAGCGCCGCCGCTGCGATCAGTGCGAGCAGGGCGGTGATCTTGGTGGTCTTCACGCTCCCCCCTTGTCGACATGCGTGAGGGTAGCCGAGCCTCCCGACGACGCCTGGGAGCCGAGGCCTGCGGCTCGCCGGCCTCGGTAGGGTGCCCGGATGCGCACGCGGCCGCTTGGCAGCTCCGGTCTCGAGGTCTCCGTCGTCGGCCTCGGCTGCAACAACTTCGGCGGCAGGATCGACGAGGACGCGTCGCGCGCCGTCATCGACGCGGCGTTGGACGCCGGCATCGACTTCTTCGACACGGCGGACGTCTACGGGAACGTCGGCGGCAGCGAGGAGATCATCGGCCGCGCCCTCGTCGGCCGCCGCGACCGCGTCGTGCTGGGGACGAAGTTCGGACACGAGGGCAGCGGCGGCGAGGCCGCCCGCGGCGCGCGCCCGCACATCCGCAAGGCGATCGAGGCGTCGCTGCGCCGCCTCCAGACCGACTGGATCGACCTCTACCAGTACCACCGCCCCGACGGCGTCACGCCCCTCGAAGAGACGCTCGGCGCGCTCGAGGAGCTCGTACAGGAGGGGAAGGTGCGTGCGATCGGGTCTTCGAACTTCACCGCGGCGATGGTCGAGGAGGCGCACGCGGTCGCGGCCGAGCGCGGGCTGACGCCGTTCTCCTCCGAGCAGAGCGAGTACTCGTGGGTCGAGCGCGGGGCCGAGGACGAGCTGCTGCCGAGCTGCGAGCGGCTCGGGATCGGGTTCATTCCGTATTTCCCGCTCGCGAGCGGCCTGCTCACCGGCAAGTACCGGCGAGGCGAGGCCGCGCCCGAGGGGACTCGGCTGCACGGCCGCGAGCTCGACGAGCAGCGCCTCGATCGGGTCGACCGGCTCGAGCAGCTCGCGCAGGAGCGGGGCGTCTCGCTGCTCGAGCTGGCGATCGGCGGGCTGGCGGCGCAGCCTGCGGTGGTATCGGTGATCGCGGGCGCCACGAAGCCGGAGCAGGTCCGAGCGAACGCGGCCGCAGGCTCGTGGGAGCCGTCCGCCGAGGAGCTCGCGGCCCTGCGGTCGCTCTGAGCGCGAAAAAAGTGCGCACTTTGCGAAAAGGACGCTTGTTTGCCACGTAGAAAACTTGAGAGAGTGCCTCGCCCGCAGGCAAGGAGCCCCCTCGATATGCCGAGCAACAATCCCCAACAGCATGTCTCGATCGTCCTCGAGTGCCTCGAGTGCGGCGAGCGCGACGACAGCGCCAAGAACTGGCGTGCCTATCTCGAGCCGGACGGCGATGGCGTCCTGATCTTCTGCCCGGACTGCGCCGAGCGCGAATTCGGGCCTGGCGACTAGCCGACGGGCGGCTACGGTGAGCGCATGCTCGCCGAAGCCGCCGCGGCCGCCGCACTGATCTGCCTCGACCCTGGGCACGGCACCGCGCCCGAGGTCGGTCGCGGCGTCGAGCCGATCGGGCCAGGCTCCGCGCAGCTGAAGGTCAAGGACCCCGGCGGCGCCGCGGGCGAGGCGGCCGTAGCGCTCGCGATCGCCCGGCGCACGCGCGCCGCGCTCCTTGCTCGTGGCTACCGCGTGGCGGTTACGCGGAGCCGCACCGGCTACCGAGGCGGCAACAGGGAGCGGGCCCGCTTCTGCAACGCTCGAGGTGCGGCGCTGATGCTCCGGATCCACGCCGACGGCTCGGCTGACCCGCGCGCGCACGGCGTCTCGACGCTCGTGCCGGCGCTGCGACGCGGCTGGACGGACGACGTCTACGCCGCCAGCCGCCGCGCGGGAGCCCTCGTCCAGAACCAGCTCGTCGCAGCGACCGGCGCCCGCGACCTCGGGATCGTCGAGCGCGCCGACCTGACGGGGTTCAACTGGGCCGACGTCCCCGCCGTCCTCGTCGAGACCGGTTTCCTGACGAACCGGCGCGAAGCGGGGCTGCTCCACTCACCCGTCTACCAGCAGCGAATCGCCCAGGCGCTGGCCGAGGCGGCACAGCGGTTCGTCCGGGGCTAGTCCGCGGCCGTGGCTTCGCCGGAGCGCCGGCGTCGCAGCCCGCGGCGGCGAACAGGCGGTGCGGCCTCTGCGCCGAGCTCGCCCTGGTCGACCGGAAGCTTGGTCACGATCGTCTTCGATTCCGACCTCGGGTCGTCGATCACCGTTGCCTCGACGACCGGGGCATCCCAGGGGCCGGTGCTCTCGGAGGACGCGTCGGCGGCCTCGTGCGCGGGAGCGACCTCGTCGAGCCGCCAGCGCGCCCGCTTGGCCGCGGCCGCCCATTCGGCCAGCGCGACGAGCGCCCAGGCGACCGCCATCACCAGCACGATCCAGGCTGCCGAGAGGTCGGCGATGCCCGCGAGCAGGGCGACGAGGAGCAGGAACGCTCCTTCGACCGCGAGACGCGGGACGGCGGGCCGCCGCGAGAAGGGCGCCGGCACGGCAGCCACCCAGTCGGGCGAGGGCGCGAGCCCGGCATCCGGCCAGGCTTCGGGCGCGAGGCTGGTGGGCGCCGCGCGTTGTGCCCGCAGAGACCGAAGCTCGGCGCGGAGCTCGGAGGCGACCGACTCGAGCTCTCGCACGCGCTCGGCGAACGCGGCGAATGCCTCGTCCACCCGCGCCGGCTCGTAGCCCTCGGCGGCGTGCGGCAGGTCGTCGGTCTGCGGCAGCTTCCTCATCCCTTCCCAAGTATGCCGCGCCTGCTGGAAAGCCTGCTCAGAGGGGCTTTCGGCCGATTCCGGCCGCGAGCTCGGCACGCCGGTCGCCCGAACGGAGCGGCGGTGTCCCTCCCCCTGCTCCGGCCGCCAGCCCGAGCAGCAGCTCCCGGACCGTCTCGGTTGCGGAATGCGCCGGGCTCCAGCCGAGCTCCTCGCGGGCCCGCGTCGTGTCGAGCAGCGGCGTGCCGCGCGCGAGGTCGAGCCAGTCGGGCGACGTCGGCTGGAGCCGCAGCCGCCAGGTCGCGGACACAAGCCCACGTGCCAGGCGGGCGGGGATCGTCAACGGAAGCGCCCCGATGGCAGCGGCCAGCCGCCGACCATCGAGCTCCGGCTCGGTCGCGACGTTGAAGGCCCCGGCGACGTCGCGCACTGCGGCGAGCCGGTACGCCTCGCCCGCGTCGTGTGAGTGCAGCACCTGAACGACGGCTCCCGGAATGTGAGGCACGAACGGCAACCGGCCCGGCTTTACGAGCGCGCTGGGAAGGAGCGGCCCGAAGAAGAGGCGCCGGATCTCTTCGGCCGAGGCCCGCTTCATGATCAAGGCCGGCCGCAATCGGACGACCCGGACGCCCGGGTGCTCGATCTCGAAACGATCGAGCCGGCGCTCGAGCTCGGCCTTGTGACGTGCGTACCAGCTCGTGCGCACACCGTCGCGCGGCCAGCTCTCATCCACGCGCCGCTTCGCTCCGGGCGAGTAGACGCCGATCGACGAGGCGGCCACGAGCGCCGGAACGCCTGCCTCGGCGGCTGCACCGAACACGCGCGAGGATCCTTCCACGTTCGTTCGCCAGAGCGTGGCGTGATCCCGGGACGGCTGGATCAGCCACGCGAGATGGATCACGCAGTCCGCGCCGTCGAAGTGGCTCGCCAGGTCGTCGCGCGTGACGTCCGCTGCGGCAAACCGCGTCTTCGGGTACTCGGTGGCCGGCAGCCGTCGCGCCAACCCCAGGATCGAGGTGACGGAGTCGTCTCGCCCGAGCGCATCGAGCACGCTCGTGCCGACATTTCCGGTTGCTCCGACGACGACCACTCGCACGACGATCGTCTTGCCCCGAGTCGCTCCTGTTTACTCGCCGCTCCCGGGCTCGCGCATCTCGCCGAGCGCCTGCTGCGCCTGTTCGTGAATCGCCTGCCGTCGCTCCTCGATCGAGCGGGGCTCGCCGACCTCGTCGACCGGCTGCCCTTCGGCCGCGTCGAACTCGTCGCGGTCGTCGGGAGCCTCCCGCGCCTGCTCGAGGCGCGCGCGCAGCTCGTCCGCCGGGTCTGCCTCGGCCGGCTCGTGCTGCGGCCGCAGCCGCCGCCAGAGCCACGCGAGCCCGAAGGCGCCGCCCAAGCCTGCGAGTGCTCTTCCCATGCGGGCGATGCTACTCTGTCTGCCGCTTCCTGCCTCGTCTCGCGTGCGCCGTTCCCGCGCCCGCTTGCCGCCGAGGCCGCCTAAGACCGAAGGAAGCCCGACGGAAGGAGACCGGGAACGTGAACGACTACGAAATCTTGCTCATGCTGGACCCCGACCTGCCCGAGGAGCGGCAGGAGGCGATCGTCAAGCGCACGCGCGACCTGGTCGAGACGGGCAAAGGCACGTGGGACGGCCAGGACGCCTGGGGCCGTCGCAAGCTCGCCTACGAGATCAACAAGAAGGGCGACGGCGTCTACCACCTGCTGTCCTTCAGCGCCGAAGCGGACACCCTCGACGAGATCGGCCGCGTCCTCAAGATCGACGACGACGTGATGCGGCACCTCGCCACCCGGCGATACAAGCCTGGTTCGACTCAGCCGGTAGCGGTGGGCGGTCCGGCGCGCGAGGATGTCCCGGACCCGATCGACACCTCGCTGGAGGAGGAGTAATGGCCCAGAACATCAACAGCGTCGTCCTCGTCGGCAACCTGACGAAGGATCCCGAGCTGCGTCACACGCCGTCCGGCACGGCGGTCACGACCCTGCGCGTCGCGGTCAACGACCGCGTCAAGCGCGGCGAGGAGTGGACCGACGCGGCCTACTACTTCGACGTGACGGTCTGGGGCCGCACCGCCGAGAACTGCGCCCAGTACCTCGCCAAGGGCCGCCCCGTCGGCGTCCAGGGCAAGCTCACCTGGCGCGAGTGGGACGCCCAGGACGGCACGAAGCGGCAGGCGGTCGAGATCGTCGCCGACAACATCCAGTTCCTCGGCGGGCGGGACGGCGAGGCCGCCGGCGCGCAGCAGTTCGTGCCCCAGGGCGCGACACAGGCCGCCGACGACTTCCCCGCCGCGGCCGCGGCCGACGACGACATTCCCTTCTAGGAGAGATGTAGATGGCACAGCCCAAGACCCAGCAGACGCGCAAGCGTCCCGGCTCCGCGACCGCCCCCGGGCGGCGCAAGAGCTGCCTCTTCTGCAAGGACAAGGTCGAAGAGGTCGACTACAAGAACGTGAACCAGCTCCGGCGCTACATCTCGGAGAAGGGGAAGATCCGCAACCGGCGCATCACCGGCGCCTGCCGCCGGCACCAGCGCCAGGTGGCGGTCGCGGTCAAGCGGGCCCGCGAGATGGCCCTCTTGCCCTACGTGGAGGCGAAGTAGCGATGGAGGTCATCCTCCTCTCCGACGTCGACAAGCTCGGCCTGCGCGGCGAGGTCGTCAACGTCGCCCGCGGGTACGCGCGCAACTTCCTCCTGCCCCGCAAGCTGGCCGAGCCCGCGTCCGCCGGCCGCGTCGCCGAGCTGCAGCGGCTCGACGAGCAGCGCGCGCGCCACGAGGCCCGCACCGCCGACCAGGCGAACGAGATCGCCGACGTGCTCCGCAAGACGGTGCTCAGCTTCGACGTCAAGGCAGGGCCGACCGGGGCGCTCTTCGGCTCGGTCACGACCACCGACATCGCCGACGAGCTCTGGCGCACCCGGAAGATCCGGATCGACCGCAAGAAGATCGGCACCGACTCGATCCGCCGGATCGGCCGCTACTCGATCCCGATCCAGGTCTTCGAGGACGTCACCGCCGAGGTGAAGACCCTCGTCGTCCCCGAGGGTGGCGAGCTGCCGCCGGAGGAGGAGCTGGCGGCGATGGAGGCCGCGGAGGCCGAGGCGGCGGCGGCAGCGCAGGCCGACGCGGACGCGCATCGCGCGGAGGCCAAGGCGGAGCTCGAGGCGGAGCTCGAAGCGGCAGAGGAGGCCGAGGCGGAGGACTCGCCCGAGGCCGGCGAACCTGCCGCCGAGGCCGAGCCGGCTCAGGCCGACCCGGACGAATAGTTGTTCACACCGCCCTCCACACCGTGTGGAGGGCGGCGCGAACTTCCCGCTCCGAGCGGCAAATTCGTCCCCTGCAGCTGAGGAAAGACCATCCGCACCTGTGGATAGGGTGCGAACATGCGTTTCTTTTCCCTGCACAGGCGGCGCTTGACAGGTCATGTTGAGTAGAGACATGACTCAAGTCGCCCCGCCGCCCTCGCCGGCCTCGCAGTCGCCGCACGTGCCGCCCCAGAACCTCGAGGCCGAGGAGTCGGTGCTCGGCGCGATGCTGCTCTCGCCGGGCGCGATCGGCGCGGTCACCGAGATCCTCTCCGCCGAGGACTTCTACCGCGAGAGCCACGGCACCGTCTATCGCGCCTGCCTCGCCCTCTACCAGCAGGGCGAGCCGGTCGACGCGATCACGCTCGTCGACTCGCTCGAGGAGCGGGGTGAGCTGGAGCAGGTCGGCGGCCGCGCCCGGGTCCACGAGCTCGCGGCGCTCGTGCCCGCTACCGCGAACGCGGCCCACTACGCGCGGATCGTGCGCGAGATGGCGACGCTCCGGGGACTCGTGCGCGCAGGCGCCGAGATCGTCCGGCTCGGCCAGGACCGCCCCGGCGAGACGACCGACCTCGTCGACCGAGCCGAGCAGATCGTCTTCGACCTCGCGCAGCAGCGGGTGACGAGCGACTTCAGCCACATCGAGGGGCTGCTCAAGGAGAGCTTCGAGCGGATCATGCACCTGTACGAGGCCGGCGCCGACGTCACGGGCATTCCCACCGGCTTCAAGGAGCTGGACAAGCTCACCTCCGGCTTCCAGCCCGGCAACCTGATCATCATCGCCGCGCGCCCGTCGATGGGGAAGTCGGCGCTGGCGCTGAACATGGCGCAGAACCTCGCCGTCCGGCACGACATCCCGGTCGCGCTCTTCACGCTCGAGATGTCGAAGAGCGAGGTGACGCAGCGGATGATGTGCAGCGAGGCGAAGGTCGAGTCGCAGAGCCTCCGCACCGGGAAGCTCAAGCCCGAGGACTGGCCCCGGCTGACGGCCGCCTGCGACAAGCTGATGAAGGCGCCGATCTGGGTCGACGACACCGGCTCCGTGACGATGATGGAGATTCGATCGAAGTCGCGGCGCCTGAAGTCGCGCGAGCCGAAGCTGGGCCTGATCATCGTCGACTACCTGCAGCTGATGACGTCGGGCGGCAACTCCGAGAACCGCGTCCAGGAGGTCTCGCAGATCTCGCGCCAGCTGAAGGTGCTCGCCCGCGACCTCGAGGTGCCGATCCTCGCCCTCTCGCAGCTCTCGCGCGCCGTCGAGCAGCGGCACGACAAGCGGCCGATCCTGTCCGACCTCCGTGAGTCCGGCTCGATCGAGCAGGACGCCGACCTCGTCGGCTTCGTCTACCGCGACGAGTACTACAACGGCGACGAGTCCGAGTCGCAGGGGATCGCGGAGCTGATCCTCGCCAAGCACCGGAACGGCCCCACCGACACGATCAAGCTCTCCTTCCTCAAGCGCTACGCCAAGTTCGCGGATCTCTCCGCCGCGTAGGTCGGCTTCGGTGCCCGCCGCGGCCGCGAAGCGGTCGCCTTCAGGGGTCTTGGCGCGGCGCGGGATCTGCGACCGCAGATTCCGCGCCCGACTGCGCCCCTAAGATGAGAGCGTGCCTGCGACCGTGATCGTCGGTGCGCAGTGGGGCGACGAGGGCAAGGGCAAGATCGTCGACCTGCTCGCGCAGGAGTCGGACGTCGTCTGCCGCTACCAGGGCGGCCCCAACGCGGGGCACACCGTCATCGTCGAGGGCGAGACGTTCAAGTTCCGCCACCTCCCGTCCGGGATCCTCTCCGGCAAGGTGAGCGTGCTCGGCTCCGGCTGCGTCGTCGACCCCGCCGTGCTGCTGGAGGAGATCGACGACCTGGAGGCGCGCGGCATCTCGTCGCAGCCGCTGCGCATCTCGGGGAACGCCCACCTGATCATGCCGTGGCACGTGGCGATCGACGGGGCGAGCGAGAAGCGGCTCGGCAAGCTGCAGATCGGGACGACGCGCCGCGGGATCGGCCCCGCCTACGCAGACAAGGCGGCGCGGCTCGGGATCCGCGTCCAGGATCTGCTCGATCCCAAGATCCTGCGGCAGAAGATCGAGGTCGCGCTGGCGGAGAAGAACGTCTGGCTCGAGCGCGTCTACGAGCAGGAGCCGTTCGAGCTCGACGAGGTCGCGTCCCGCTACGAGGGCTTCGCGCAACGCCTGCGCCCCTTCGTCGCCGATACCTCGCTCCTCGTCGACCGCGCGCTGTCGGACGGCAAGCACGTCCTGCTCGAGGGCGCGCAGGGAACGCTGCTCGACCTCGACCACGGCACGTATCCCTTCGTCACCTCGTCGAACCCGATCGCCGGCGCGGCCGCGACGGGGATCGGGATCGGCCCGACGCGGATCGACGAGGTGCTCGGCGTCTCGAAGGCCTACGTGACGCGGGTGGGCGCCGGGCCGTTCCCGAGCGAGATGGACGAGGAGATCGGCGCGCACATGCGCGAGCTCGGCCAGGAGTTCGGCACCGTCACCGGTCGCGCGCGGCGGCCCGGGTGGCTCGACCTCGTCGCTCTCCGCTACGCCGTCCGTCTGAACGGGATCACCTCGCTGGCGTTGACGAAGCTCGACGTGCTCTCGAGCTTCGACGAGCTCCAGGTCTGCGTCCGCTACCGCCTGCCCGACGGGACGGAGACGCCGGACTTCCCCGCCCACCAGAGCGACTTCCACCACGCCGAGCCGGTGCTCGAGGCAGTGCCCGGCTGGGCCGAGCCGCTCGACAGCTGCCTGACGCTCGCCGACCTGCCCGATGCCGCTCGCGCCTACGTCGAGCTCGTCGAGCGTGAGCTCGGCGTGCCCGTCCAGCTGGTGGGGACCGGCGCCGCGCGCGAGCAGGTGCTCGCCCGGGCTTGAGGCTCGGGCCGAGACGCTACTCGACGTCGCCGGCTCTGAGCGACTGGCGGATGAGGCGGAGGTTCTCGATCGCGGCGCCGATGTCGCCCGGGTCGACGTCGTCGCCTCGCTCGATCGCGTCGGCGACTTCGCGCGCCGCCTGAAACGCCTTCTCGAGGTCGTCGCTCCAGTCGGTGTCGCCGAGCGTCGCCTCGACGAAGTCGCATGCCTCCGGCAGCGCTCCGGCCGGGTCCTCGGCGAAAGCTTCCTCGAGCTCCGCCCAGCGGGTCTCCCACTCGTGCAGGTCGAGGCCTGGCTCTTGCATGCTCACGAGACGGTCATGCGCGGCGGCGGCGCTCGCCAAACGCCTAAACTCGGCCGCCGTGAAGGTACTCCTGGTCGGGTCGGGCGGGCGTGAGCATGCGCTCGCGTGGAAACTCGCCCAGGCGTCCGGGTTGAGTGCACTGCACGCGGCTCCGGGGAACCCTGGCATCGCCCAGCTCGGCGACTGCCACCCCGTGCGGGCCGAGGACGGCGAGAGCCTGCTCGGGCTGGCGCGCAGCCTCGACGTGGATCTCGCGGTGATCGGCCCGGAGGCGCCGCTCGTCGCGGGCGTCGCCGACGAGCTCCGCCGCAATGGGGTCGCCGTCTTCGGACCAGGACGGGCGGCGGCGCGGATCGAGGGGTCCAAGAGCTTCGCAAAGGACGTGATGACCGCTGCCGGCGTTCCCACCGCGGAGGCGCTGGCGGTCGCGCGGCCGCCGTGCGTCGTCAAGGTGGACGGCCTCGCCGCAGGCAAGGGGGTCTTCGTCTGCGAGACCGTCGAGCAACTCGACGAGGGTCTCCGCGCAGCGGCAGCGTTTCCCGGGCCGATCGTGATCGAGGAGCTGCTGACGGGTGACGAGGTGTCGGTGTTCGCGCTCTCCGACGGCCGGGACGTCGTGCCGCTGGCGCCGGCGCAGGACTTCAAGCGGATCGGCGACGGCGACACCGGCCCCAATACCGGCGGCATGGGCTCGTACTCGCCGGTCCAGCGACTGGGCGCCGCCGACGTGGGCGAGCTCGTCGAGCAGATCCACCGCCCCGTCGTCGAGGAGCTTGCCCGGCGCGGCTCGCCCTTCGTCGGCGTTCTCTTCGCCGGCCTGATGCTCACGCCGGACGGGCCGAAGGTGCTCGAGTTCAACTGCCGCTTCGGCGATCCGGAGACGCAGTCGATCCTCCCTCGCCTGCAGGGCGACTTTCTCGGAGCGCTGGCGGCTGCGGGCGGAGGCGACCTCGCGGGCGCCGAGCTCGAAACCTCCGACGACGCGGCCGTGACCGTCGTCGTCGCGGCCCGCGACTATCCGGAGCGTTCGGACACAGGCTCGAGGATCGAGGGGATCGAAGACGCGGAAGCCGCCGGAGCGCTCGTCTTCCAGGCGGGCACGGCGCTGTACGGTGACCAGCTGGTGACGAACGGCGGCCGCATCCTCGGCGTCACCGGCACGGGTGCGACGATCGCCGAGGCCCGCGAGCAGGCCTACGCCGGCTGCGAGCTGATCTCCTTCGCGGGAGCCCGCTATCGGCACGACATCGGGCTGGCCGCGGCCGGGCCGGGACCTGATCCGCCGGAACCGGCGCTAGACTCGCTCAGGTGATTCCGCGCTACTCCCGCCCGGCCATGTCGGCGATCTGGTCGGACGAGGCGAAGCTCGCGCGCTGGCTCGACGTCGAGCTGGCCGCGCTCGAGGGATGGTCCGAGTACGGCACGGTGCCGCGCGAGGCGGTCGACGCGATCCGCGAACGGGCGGCGCCGCCGTCGCCGGCGCGCGTCGCCGAGCTCGAGGCGCAGACGCACCACGACGTCGCCGCGTTCGTCGACGCCGTCGCAGAGGAGCTCGGCGAGGAGGGCCGGTGGTTCCACTACGGGCTTACCTCTTCGGATGTGATCGACACGGCGCTCTCGCTGCAGATTCGCGACGCGGGGCAGCTGATCCTGGCGGGGATCGAGCGGGCGCTGGCGGCGGTGACCGCCCGCGCAGAGGAGCATCGCCGGACGCCGACGATCGGCCGCACGCACGGCGTCCACGCCGAGCCGACGACCTTCGGCCTCAAGCTCGCGGGCTGGGCCTTCGCACTCGAGCGCGACCGGGCTCGCGTCGCCCGCGCGCTCGAGACGATGCGGGTCGGCAAGCTCTCGGGCGCGGTGGGCACCTACGCCGCCGCCGATCCGGAGGTCGAGCGAGTCGCCTGCGAGCGGCTCGGACTCGAGCCGGCGCCGAGCTCGACGCAGATCCTCCAGCGCGACCGGCACGCCGAGATGCTGAACGCGCTCGCGCTGCTCGCCGCCTCGCTCGAGCGCTTTGCGCTCGAGATCCGCCATCTCGCGCGCACCGAGGTGCGCGAGGTCGAGGAACCGTTCGCGGCCGGACAGAAGGGATCGTCGGCGATGCCGCACAAGCGGAACCCGATCGTCTCCGAGCGGATTTGCGGCCTGGCGCGCGTCGTCCGGGGGGCGGCCATCACGGGACTCGAGAACGTCGCGCTCTGGCACGAACGGGACATCTCGCACTCCTCGGCGGAGCGAGTCGTGCTGCCGGACTCGTTTCTCGCGGTCGACTACATGCTCGACCGCTTCGCCTGGCTGATGGAGGGGCTCGTGATCCGACCCGAGCGCATGCGCGAGAACCTCGCCGCCAGCCACCGGCTCTACTTCAGCCAGCGCCTGCTGTTGGCGCTCGTCGAGTCGGGTCTGACACGCGACGGCGCGTACCGCCTGGTGCAGCGGCACGCCATGAGAGCCTGGGACGAGGGTCTTGACTTTCCGGAGCTCGTCCGCGCGGACAACGAGATCGCGGGGCGCGTCGACCTCGATTCGGTCTTCGACGACTCCGCTTTCACCCAGCACGTGGATGTCGTCTTCGACCGGCTTCGCGCGCTGCGCGAGGAGCACGCCCATGCCTGAGTCGGCCGTCCATCTCGGCAGCGGCAAGGTGCGCGAGCTCTACGGGCTCGACGACGACCGCCTCTTGCTCGTTGCCTCCGACCGGATCTCCGTCTTCGACGTGATCCTGCAGACCGAGGTGCCCGACAAGGGCCGCGTGCTGACGGGGCTCTCGGCTTTCTGGTTCTCGCGGACGCGCCACCTGGTCCCCAACCACCTGATCGCGCTGCGAGACGACGGGCGCTCGTTGGAGTGCCGCCGCCTCGAGATGCTGCCGGTCGAGGTGGTCGTCCGGGGATATCTCTCCGGCTCGGGCTGGAAGGACTACGCGCGTACGGGCGCGGTCTGCGGCCACGGGCTGCCCGCTGGGCTCGTCGAGTCCGGCCGCCTTCCGGAGCCGATCGTCACCCCAGCGACCAAGGCGCAGACGGGGCACGACGAGAACATCGACGTCCGGACCGCAGCCGGCCTCGTCGGCACAGCGCGCTGGGCGGAGGCGGAAGCGGCCGCGCTCGAGCTGTACCGCTTCGCGGCCGCCCACGCAGAGGAGCGCGGAATCATCCTCGCCGACACGAAGTTCGAGCTCGGCGTCGACGCCAGCGGCACCCTGGTCCTCGGCGACGAGGCGTTGACGCCCGACTCGTCGCGGTTCTGGCCGGCGGGCGAGTACACGCCTGGCGGCCCGCAGCCCTCGTTCGACAAGCAGTACGTCCGGGACCACTGCGAGGCGCTGGGCTGGGACAAGACGCCGCCAGGGCCCGAGATTCCAGCGGATGTCGTCAGCGGCACCCGCGCTCGGTACGTGGAGGCATTCGAGTTGTTGACGGGGCTCACGTTCGACGCCTACCTCGACGACCCGCAGGTGGTGCTCGGGTGAGGGTGACCGTCCTCGTCCGGCCGAAGCAAGGGATTCTCGACCCGCAGGGCGAGGCGGTGGAGGGGTCGCTGCGCAAGCTGGGGTTCTCGGTCGGTGGCGCCCGCGTCGGCCGGCTCGTCGATCTCGACATCGAGGCGCGCACGCCGGACGAGGCGAAGACGCAGGCGGAGCGGATGTGTCGCGAGCTGCTGGCGAATCCTTTGATCGAGAGCTTCGAGATCGAGGTGGAGGAGGAGTGAGCCTGCGGCCACGCATCGCGGTCCTCGTCTTCCCTGGCTCGAACGACGACCGGGATGCGGCCTGGGCGCTCGGCGCGCTCGGCGCCGACGCGCAGCTCGTCTGGCACGCCGAGACCGGGCTGCCGCGAGAGACCGGCGCCGTTGTGCTCCCCGGAGGCTTCTCCTACGGCGACTACCTGCGTTGCGGGGCGATCGCTCGCTTCGCCCCCGTCCTCGACGCCGTTCGCGCCTTTGCGGACGACGGGGGGCCGGTGCTGGGGATCTGCAACGGCTTCCAGATCCTCTGCGAGGCGGGGCTGCTCCCGGGAGCGTTGCGCCGGAACCGCGACCTCGAGTTCGTCTGCCGCGACGTGCGCATCGCCGTCGAGCGCACGGACACCGTCTTCACCGCCCGCTGTGAGCCGGGGCAGGAGCTGACGATCCCGGTGAAGCACGGCGAGGGATCGTGGTATGCCGACGAGCAGCTGTACGGCGAGCTCGAGGCGGCGGGCCAGCTCGTGCTGCGCTATGCGGAGGACTGCAACGGCTCGGTCGGCGACGTCGCGGGCGTCTGCAACGAGCGGCGCAACGTGTTCGGCCTGATGCCGCACCCGGAGCATGCGGTCGATCCGCTGCTCGGCTCGGGCGACGGGGCACTGCTGCTGGCCGCACTCGTCGAGGCGGCGCGCGAGCGGACTCTGGCGCCTGCCTGAGCGGAGAGGGGCAGTCAGAGCCGCAGCGCCTCCTCGAGCCCAGGATGCTTGGCGAGCGCGGCGCCAAGCCGCTCCAGATCGCGGACGCGGAGCGTGACCGGCCCGCGCCGAGCGACGCCGTCGGTGGCATAGGCGAAGCGGACGAGTCGCTCGCCCCCGCTCGTCTCGAGCAGCTGGACGAGCGAGGCGAAGCGCTTGTCGCCCGCCTGCTGCGGCAAGCGCAGCTCCTCGACCAGTGTCGCCGTGCCCCAGGGAGTCGTTGCCTTGGTCGCGTCGCTCTTCATGTCGACCACGCTACGGACGCCTCTGTAACGAGTGCGTCACGGCTCCTGAGCGAATCCGAAACAGTTGCTCGCCCGTTCCCTCCACATGCCGAGAGCGCTCTGGAGCGGCACGATCTCGTTCGGTCTCGTCAACGTGCCGGTGCGCATGTACAGCGCGATCGAGGAGAAGGACCTGCACTTCAACCTCGTGCACGAGCCGGACGGCGGCCGGATCGGCTACCAGAAGGTCTGCAAGGCGGAGGAGAAGCCCGTCCCGGACGACGAGATCGTGAAAGCGTTCGAGGTCGCGAAGGGCGAGCTCGTCGTCCTCACCGACGAGGACTTCGCCGCCGCCAAGGTCGAGGGCGTCAAGACGATCGAGATCTCGGACTTCGTCCCCTACGAGGAGATCGACCCGATCTACTTCGAGCGCACCTACTATCTCGGGCCGCAGGAGGGTAGCGAGAAGGTGTACGCGCTCCTGCGCAAGGCGATGGAGAGCACCGAGCTGGCCGCGATCGGCAAGTACGTGATGCGCGACCGGCAGCACCTGGGATGCCTCCGCGTCCGCGAGGGCGTGATCACGCTGGAGAAGATGTTCTTCCACGACGAGATCCGTCCGCTCGACGACGTCGCGCCGAAGGACGCGAAGGTCGCCAAGCCGGAGCTGGAGATGGCGACGGCGCTGATCGAGCAGTTCACCGGCACGTTCGAGCCCGAGAAGTACGAGGACACCTACCGCGGGGCGCTGCTCGCGATCATCAAGGCGAAGCAGAAGGGCGAGACGATCACTGCGGCGGAGCCCGAGCGGGAGGAAGAGCCCGCCGACCTGCTGGCCGCGCTCAAGGCCTCCGTCGAGGCCGCCAAGCGCAGCAAGGGGACTGTCCGCGCGAAGCGCCCGGCCGCGCGCCCGCGCGCCCGCAAGAAGACCGCGAAGCGCTAGAGCTTGCGGATCGTGTCGCCCCGGCGAACCGTCCCGGGCTCGACGACGCGGGCGTTGATGCCGCGGAGGTGGAGGTGCCGGTGCGTCTTCGTGTTCACGAAGCGATGCGCTGCGTTGCCGAAGCGGCTGCTGAACTTGACGCAGCCGGTGTGAGGCTCGTTGGTCACCTCGATCACCGCGTCGCCGAGCGCGAGGCGCGTACCCGCCGGGAGGTTCGCCTCCGAGATGTCGAAGTCGACGTACAGCTGGTCGCCGGCGAGCGCCCAGCGCTGCCGGTCGCCTGCGGCCACCAGGTCGACGACGCGCGCGTTCATGACGGTCAGCTGCGTGTCGATGTTCGCCGAGCCGCGGGTTGCCCGCCACCTGTCGCCCGCGAGGCCCTCCGCCAGGTTGAGCTCGGCTTCCTCGAGCACCTCGCGCTCCCCTTCTGCGGGGCGGCGCGCGATCAGGTCCACCGTCCCCTGGTCGGCCGGCGAGCGGAGGATCTCGTCCAGGCCCGCCTCGAGCTCTTCGGTCGTCAGATGATGCTGTACCAACTCGGTCATCGGCTCAGTATTACGTTCGGGGCGGCTTGTGCGAAGCGTTGGTGCGCACTCTGCGGTCGGCGACGATGTAGATCGCCATTGCGACTCCGACGGCGGCCTCGGCCAGCCAGACCGCTTCGAACCTGACCGCCTGGCCGACTGGAATCCGCACGAGCGGCTCGAGGCAGAGGGCCGCGGCGACTGCGAGCGCGCCCAGCCAGGCACCGCCTGCACGCCACCGCTGCCCGAACCATCCGAACAGCGGCCCGGTAAAGAGGCCGACGACAATCACTCGGCTCTGGCTGTGGACGAACGCAAGGGCGGACTTCGAGGTGAGCTCCGCGTTCTCGACGGGGCTCAGCGTCATCAGCCCGTAGCCGGCCAGAGCGGCCATCGTGCACGCGAGCCCGAGGAGCGCGGCGCGCCTGGGATCCCGCTGGGTACAGCCGGCCAGAAAGGCGAGCATGAGCCAGGGGGCGGAAAGGAGGCTGACATCGGCGGCCCACGGATGCCACGACATGCTTCCGAGGTACTGATCGCCGGCGCCGAACGCCAGGGCCAGCACCACCGCGAGGCCTACGACCACGCCTCGATAGTAATTCCTAGCCGGCGCCGACGGCCTGTCGCACCCCCGCCTCCGTGATCACCCTCGTGTACATCGCGAGCCTCCGGCCCTGGTGCCGGGCGGCGGCGAGAACCGCCTCCGTCGCCCGTCCGCCCGCCGAAGGGAAGGCGGTGCCGTACGGGTTCCCTCCCGCCTCGCCGACGGACGGATCGGTGTAGCCCGGGGGTACGAGCACGCAGCCCCAGTGGTAGAAGACGTTGTTGAGGGCGAGGATCGTCGACTCGAGGCCGCCGTCCGGGTACATCGCGGAAGTGAAGGTGGTCACCGGCTTGTCCGAGAGGGCGCCGGTGAACCAGAGCCCGCCCGCCATGTCGAGGTATTGCTTCAGCTGCGCCGCCGGGTTGCCGAAGCGGGTCGGCGTCCCGAAGGCGTAGCCCTCGCCCCACTCGAGGTCGTCGAGCGTGGCCTCCTCGACCGTGTCGCGCGTCTGGTCGCGATGCTGCGCCCAGAGCTGATTCTGCTGGATCGCCTCCTCCGGGGCGAGCTCGGGGACGCGGCGGAGCCTGACCTCCGCACCGGCCTCGCCCGCGCCCTCCGCGATCGCACTCGCGAGCATGTGCACGTTGCCGGTCGCGCTGTAGTAGATGACCGAGATGCGAGCTGCCATTTGGCCCATCCCTTCCGAAACGTCGGGTGAGAGCGCCGTGCCCGTCGCTCACGCGGAGAAACCTGGCGCTACGCTTCGCTCGTGATCGACCGCTCGCTCTTCGGCCAGGAGCACGTCCGCCGCTACCAGGAGACCGACGGCGAGGTCGGCTACCTCTGGAACGGCGCACCGACGTTGCTGCTCACGACGACGGGTCGCCGGACGGGCGAGCCGACGACGACGCCGCTCATCTTCGGCCGCGACGGCGACGACTTCGTCCTCGTCGCCTCCCAGGGCGGCGCCCCCACGCACCCCGG
>JAWVCV010000263.1:0-2774 GCA_033858115.1 Gaiellaceae bacterium | reverse complement strand
TGGCGGCCGTTACATCCAGTCGGTGAACGGGCTCGAGGGCAGCCTGGGCGCGCAGCGCGACTGGTTCTGGTTCGTCAACGGCTATGAGGGCGATCGCAGCGCCGCCTCCTATCGGCTTCGCGACGGCGATGTCGCCTGGGTCGACTATCGCGGCTGGCAGCGCGAAGGGGAGGCGCGCGTGGTCGTGGGAGCGTTCCCGGAGCCCTTCCTGCACGGGTACGGCGGCGTGACCCGGCCGGCAGCCGTCCGGTACGAAGGCGACCAGGCGGCGCGTGCGCATGCGATCGCCAAGTCGATCGGCGCTGCCTCCGCGGCGCCGATCGGGAAGCCGGTCCCGCGCGGCACCAACGTGGTCGAGTTGCGCCTCGGACCGCCGCGCGCGACCGCGGAGCTGCTTGGCCAGACGGCGGGCGACCCCGTGAGGTTCGTCCTCAGCGGCGAGGTCGAGCTGACCCGGAAGTACGAAGTGCCGTGAGCCCTGGGCCTGCAGCGCTGCTGCTCGCGGCGGCCGGCACCGCCGCGCTGCTGGCGGAGCGGCTCTCGGTGGTCGCGGCCATCGCCCTCGTGCTCCTGTGCGTCTGCGTCAGGGCCCCGGCGGAGCGCCGGGGGGTCTATCTGTTCGGCGCGATCTCGACCGGGATCGGCGTGCTCGTGCTCTCGCCGTTCCTCTGGTCGAGCCCGGACGGACGGATGCTCTGGGAAGGCCCGCTCGTCCCGGTGCTGGGGCCGCTCGACGTGACGACGACCGAGCTCTCGGAGGCGGCGCTGAACGGCCTCAGGTTGACGGCGCTCGGACTCGCCTTCGCCGCCTATGCGCTCCTGCTCGACCACGACCGGCTCGTCTCCGCCGCGGGTTTCGCGCGCCGCTCCGCGCTCGCCGTTGCGCTTGCCACGCGGCTCGTGCCGTCGCTCGAGCGCGACGCCGCCGGGCTGGCCGAGTCCGTGCGCGGACGGGGGGTCCGGCTCGAAGGTGCCCGCGGCTACGCCACGCTGCTGTCGCCGCTCGTCGCCGGCTCGCTCGAACGTGCGACGAACCTCGCCGAGGCGATGGAGGCGCGCGGCTTCGGGCGGCCGGGGACGACCCGGGCGCCGCGGCCGCCCTGGGGGTTGCGCGACCGGCTGGCGCTCGTGCTCGCGGTCCTGCTCGTCGTGGTGGTGGCGCTGTGGCTCTAGCCGCCGTCGAAGGCCTCTCGTTCGCGTATCCGGAAGGAGCCCCGGCCTTGCGCGACCTCTCGCTCGCGCTCGAGCCCGGTGAGGTCGTGGCGCTGCTGGGGCCGTCGGGGGCGGGCAAGTCGACGCTCCTACGCGCGCTGGCCGGGCTCGTGCCCCACTTCCACGGTGGGCGCTTCGCCGGCCGGGTGGTGGTCGCCGGTCTGGATACCCGGCGGGCCCGCCCGGCGGAGCTCGCAGGCACGGTCGCGACCGTCTTCCAGGATCCCGAGGACCAGGTCGTGATGACGATCGTCGCGAACGAGGTCGCGTTCGGTCTGGAGAATCTCGGCGTGCCGCCACGCGAGATCTGGCCGCGGGTCGAGCGCGCGCTCGACTCGGTCGACGCCCTCCACCTGTGGGGACGAAAGACCGTCGAGCTGTCCGGCGGCGAGCTGCAGCGCGTCTGCCTCGCCTCGGCGCTCGCGCTCGAGCCGCAGCTGCTTCTGCTCGACGAGCCGACCTCGCAGCTCGACCCGGACGCGGCGGCGCTCTTCCTCGCGGCCGTCGAGCGGCTCGGCGCGGCCGTCGTCCTCTCGGAGCACCGGGTCGCCCGCGCGCTCGAGCTCGCCACGCGGGTGCTCTTCGTCGACGGCGGCCGCATCCTCCTCGACGCGCCGCGCGAGCGTGCACTCGAGTGGCTGTCGACCGAGCGTCCGCTCTACACGAGAGCTTGTGCTCCTGTACCACAAGCTCCTCTCGGCGCCGAGGTGCTCGACGCTCGCGAGGTCTCGTTCTCCTACAGGGAGGCGATGCCCGTACTGGACCGCGTGAGCCTCCGTGTCAGCCGCGGTGAGATCGTGGCGCTGCAGGGGCCGAACGGGTCGGGCAAGACCACGCTCGCAAGGATTGCGAGCGGCTTGCTCGCTCCCCAGGGAGGCTCCGTTCAGGTGCACGGGAACGCCGGCTACCTGGCCCAGGATCCGGGGAGATATCTCGTCAAGGAGACGGCCCTCGCCGAGGTTGCTCTGGCCGTCGAGGGGGATGAACAGCGGGCTCGCGCCGCCCTGGAGCGCGTCGGGCTCGGTTGGGCGGCGTCCCGGCACCCGCGCGACCTCTCGAGCGGCGAACGGGAGCGCCTGGCGCTCGCCGCCGTGTCGGTCGCGGAGCCTGACCTGCTCATCCTGGACGAGCCGACGCGGGGCCTCGATCCCGAGCGAAAGGCTGCTCTCGGCACGTGGCTGCTGGAGTACGCAGCGTCCGGAAAGGCCGTGCTCGTGGCGACGCACGACCGCGACCTCCCCGCGCACCGCCGAATCGGACTTAGTGGAACAGGAGCACAAAGTCTCTCCGAGGAGCGCTCCGTTGGCGTTTAGGGTCGCCGGCCTCTGCGCCGCCGCCGCGTTCGCGCTCGCCGCCTGGGCTGCGCTCGACCCCGCCCGTGGTGGAATCGCGACGCTGCTCGCCGCGCTCGCCGTGCTCGCGGCCGGCTTCGCCTGGCTGGAGGGAGGAACGGTTTCGGCGCGGGAGCTCACCCTCGTCGCGACGCTCGGCGGCCTCGCCGCCGCCGGCCGCGTCCTCTTCGCGCCCGTGCCGAGCGTGCAACCGGTGACGGTGATCGTCGC
>JAWVCV010000262.1:0-5063 GCA_033858115.1 Gaiellaceae bacterium | reverse complement strand
ACGACCGCTGCGGCCTTCATGTCGACCTGCTGCTGAAACGGATCGCTGCTCGAGAACTGCTCGAAGGAGAGCAATTGTCCCTGGCCTGCACCGACGGGCGTGTCGCTGTCGGCGAGGACCGCGGGCTGGGTCGGGTCCGACGGCGTCGCGACGGCGGGCGCCGGGACAGCACCGGTCTCCGGCGTGGTCGCCGTCGTCGCAGGGTCGGTGGCCGTCGGCGCAGCCACCGGCTGCGGCCCCTTGAGCATCTTCAGGGTCTTCGGGCCCTGGTAGGCGATCACGAGGACGAGCAGGAGCGAGAGCACGATCGCGATCTTCTTCTGCTTGGCCTGCTTGGCCTTGAGGGGGTCGACGCGCTTCGCCATTACTCGGACCCCGCTGGAGCCGTCTCGGTGGGCACAGGCTGGGGCTGGCCGTTGTTGGCGTCGGCCGGCGCGGCCTCCGCGGCCGGCAGCGAGCTCGCCGGCGCATCCGTCCCGTACACGTAGGCCTCCAGGGTCAGGTTTGCGGTGATCTGCGGAAAACCGGCCGGCGACTCGCCGAAGTCGATCGTCTGCACAGAGAACAGGCGGCCCGTGGCATCCAGCTTCCCGTGCCGGACCCCGACGAGCGTCCGCAGCCGGAAGAGCAGGTCCGAGAGCTCGTAGAAGTTGCCGTCGAACAGGAGGCTGATCGGCACGACCTGGTAATCGCCTTCCACGGTCGAGCTCTGGGGGCTGATCGACTGAAACTCGATCCCGGTCTCCTCCGCGATGCGTGCCAGCTCGAGCAGGATGCCCGGCATGTCAGGGGCGGCCGGCATCGCCTTGGCGAGGCGGAAGATGTCGGCGACCGCGATCGGCTGCGAGTCCGGCGGGGCCGTGGCGGCCGCTCGGGCAGCTGCGACCGTGAGCTCGAGCTCGGCGGCTTGCACGCCGGTCTCGGTGGCCTTCGCGCGCTTCGGGGCAACGGCCAGGAACCAGAACGCGGCGCCGTAGACGAGCAGGCCGCCGATCACGATCGCGTAGAGCGCCTTCGAAGTGATCTTCAGCTTCATGACGCGTCCCCGACGGCCTTGACGTCGGCCAGGATCGTGAACTGGACGAGCTTCGACGAGCCGCTCTTCGCGGTCATGCTCGTCTGGAGCCGGACGTTCGCAAGCGTCGGGGTGACGGAGAGACGCGACAGCAGCCGCGCGACACCGCTCTGCGCGTAGGTCGCGCCCGAGAGGACGAGCCCGGTGGTCGTGGTCGCGGTGGGATCGGTCTCGGACGACTCGGGTGCGGTGCTCGTGAGACTCGTCAGCCAGACGTCCTTGGGCAGAACCTGGGAGATCTGGCGGAGGACGCTGTCCCAGGCAACTCGGCCCGCGATCACGGTCGAGAGCGCGTTCGAGCGCTTGCTCAACTCGGTGGAGATCGCTGCGTCCTGGGCGGCGGTCTCTGTGGCTCGGGACGACTTCGGGATCGCGGCGAGCTCCGCGTTCAGCGCGTCGATCCGCGACTGGCTGTCGGCAATGGAGCCGCCGGCGCCGAGCAGCAGCGCGGTCAAGCCGGCCGTCACGAGCGCGGCGCCTCCGGCGGCGCCGAACACGACGCCGCGGCCGGCCTCGAAGCTCTTCTTGGGTTCGTCGCGGGGGAGGAGGTTGACCGCGCGCATCAGTCGTCGATCCCCAGACCGATAGCGATCGCGAGTGAGCCGACCTGGTCGAACTCGCGAACCTTCTTCGAGACCTTGAGGCGAGCCATCGGGTCGGCGACCCGGACAGGCACGCCGATCAGCCGCTCGAGCTCCGCGCCCAGGCCGGGGAGGTGGGCGGTGCCGCCGGTGAGAGCGATCTCGCCGATGCCCAGTGATCCGGGCTGGTTCTGGTAGAACTGAAGCGAGGAGACGAGCTCCCGCGCAAACGTCTGCAGCTGCCTTCTGGCGGCTTCGCGTGCGGTCGCGAGCTGATCCGGGCTGAAACCTGCGGGCGCCTCGTCGACGCCGTTGAGGGAGAGCCCGCGCTTGAGCGGCTCGGCCTCGCTCGGGGAGATGTCGAGCTCGCGTGCGATCGCGACGTTCAGCGCGGCGCCGCCCCACTCGAGCACTCGCGTGAACTCGCAGACGCGACCGTCCGAGACCGCGAAGGTCGAGCGGTCATGGCCGACCGACACGGCGACCACGGCCCCGCGTTCCGAGCCGGGGACGGGGTCGTGCGGCTCCGAGACGGCGCGCAGGAGCGCGAACGCCTCGAGGTCGATGCCGACCACCTGGATGCCGGCCTTGCGGCAGGCATAGACATAGCGGTCGACGAGCTCGCGGTACGCCACGACGAGCAGGACGCGGCGGACCGGCTGGCCCTCTGCGTTCACGGACTCCGACAGCACCTGGTAGTCGAGCACCGCTTCCTCGATCGGAATCGGGAGCACCTCCTGGGCGCGGAAGCGGATCGCGTTCGCCAGCTGCTTGGGATCGTCGATGCCGAGCACGTCGAAGGTACGCACGCCGATCCGGTTGTTCGCGATGCCGAGACGCACGGCGCGCTTGGGCAGCTTGTGGCGCGCGAAGAAGTCTTTCAGGGCGAGCGCGAGCGCCTCCGGGTCGCGGAGCTCGCCACCGACGACGATGCCCTGCTCCAGCGGCTCGCGCACGGCCTGGACGAGCTCGTGCGACCCGTTCGAGTTGTTGATCCGGGCGGCGGCGATCTGCGAGCCGCCGATCTTCAAGCCGACGACGCTCTTGGCGTTGCCGCCGCCGCGGGAGAGCGAGGGCTTGGGACGGGGCAACCGGTTGAGCTTCGGCTTCGCCTCGACGGCCGGCTCGGCGGCATCCCACTGCCGCGCCTTCCGCTTCAGCGACAGCTCGCGCTTGTAGAACGGCCGCTTTTCGCCCGCCTCGGCTTCCACCTTGTCGGACCGGTCACCCTTCGTGCGCTTGAACGAGAGCTCACGCTTGTAGAACGGCGCCTTCGCCGCCTTGGCGGCCGCGGGGGCGACGGGAACAGGGAGCGCCGGCGCCGGGAGCTCGACGGTGGGCAGCTCCAGGACGACATCGGGCAGGACCGGCGCGGCGACGGGCGCCGGCGGGACCGGCAGCGCGGGCGCGGGCGTCTCGGCGACGGGAGGAAGCTCAGGCTCGGGATCCGGGGCCGGTGCGAGGACGGGTGCGGGCTGCTCGATCGCCGGCACCAGCGTGATGGGCGAGGGCTCCGCGGGAGGCGCGGAAACCTCTTCGAGCGGCTGGGTCAGCCAGTCGTGCTCGACCGGGAGGACCGGAGTGGGGACGGCCGGGGTCGGCTCGGCCTCGACGACTGGGTCGACTGCAGGCTCAGGCGCCGGCTCCGGTACGGCTTCGAGCGCCTCGAACACGATCGGATCCGGCTCGGTGGGCACTTCCAGCGAGGGGGTGTGGTCCTGCTCCTCCTGCCAGGCCGCAGTCCCGCCGGCCGCGTCGGACGAGTCCTGCTCCGCGTTGCGCTTGAACGACAGCTCCTTCTTCCAGATCGACGTGGGCTTCTCGTCGTTCGACATCTAGCTGCCCGCCATTCTCAGACCGACGTGCACCTGCGAAGCCGCCGGGTCCTGCTCCTCGTAGCCGGCGCGCTCGAGCAGCCCCTCGAGCTGCTCCGGACGGCTGGTGCAGCTGAGCGCCGTCTCGCGCGTGATCACGCGGCGGAAGATCAGGTTCGCGAGCGACTGCTCCATCGTCATCATCCCGCGGCTCGTCGAGGTCTGCATGATCGTGTAGATCTGCTCGGTCTTGCCCTGCCGGATCAGGTTCCTGGAGGCGTCGTCGGGCAGCAGGATCTCGAGCGAGGCGATGCGTCCCTGGCCGTCGGCCGTCGGCAGCAGCGCCTGGGTGACGATGCCCTGGAGCGAGTTCGCGAGCATGATCCGGACCTGCTCCTGCTGCTCCGCCGGAAAGACGTCGATGATCCGGTCGATTGTCCCGGGCGCGCTCTGGGTGTGCAGCGTCCCGAGCACGAGGTGTCCGGTCTCGGCCGCGGTGAGCGCAGTGCCGATCGTCTCGAGGTCGCGCATCTCGCCGACGAGGATCACGTCCGGGTCCTGCCGCAGCGCGGCCCGCAGCGCCTCGCCGAAGCTGGTCGCGTCGACGCCGATCTCACGCTGGTTGACGATGCACCGCTTGTGGCGGTGGACGAACTCGATCGGGTCCTCGATCGTGAGGATGTGGTCTGTGCGGTTGCGGTTGACCTCGTCGATCATCGCGGCGAGCGTCGTCGACTTGCCCGAGCCGGTCGGGCCGGTCACGAGCACGAGGCCGCGAGGCTGCATCGCCAGCTCGGCGAGCGAGACCGGAAGGCCGAGCTCCTCGAGCGTCTTCAGCTCTTCGGGGATGACGCGGAAGGCGGCTCCGAGCGCCTGGCGCTGAAAGTAGACGTTGACGCGGAAGCGGGCCAGCCCAGGCATCGCGTAGGACGTGTCGATCTGCCGCTTCACCTCGAGCTGCTTTTGCTGCTCGGTCGAGAGCACGCGGTAGAGCAGCTCCTGAATCACGTCCGGAGTCAGCGCCGGGATACCTTCGAGCCGCTCGAGCTCTCCACGGACGCGGATCGCAGGGGGCGTCCCCACCGTCAGATGGAGGTCGGACGCGCCGCGCGCGACCATCGCCTCGAGCAGCTCGTCGATCGAGCGCACAGAGGACACGGGGGGCGTGATGCCGCTCACGTTGTGCGCTATCGGCACGCTCCCGGCGTAACTTGAGTGAGGGATCGCATGGCTCGCCGGCGCCAACGGTCGTCACGTTCGGGCCAGCCGCGCATCCCCCGCCGCGGGGGATGCCGTGGGGAACCCGTTACCCCTTCCGAGGGGTCAATTGGCAAGCGGATTCGGCCGATGCCCGCCTTGCCACAGCTGCATCCGGTCCCCCTTGGAAGGAGAACTCCACATGCTTACAGCGCTGCGCAAGCGCCTGGACACGAGGAACGAGCAGGGTTTCACCCTGATCGAGCTCTTGGTCGTCATCATCATCATCGGCATCCTGCTGGCGATCGCCGTGCCGAGCTACCTCGGCTTCAAGGATCGCGCCGCCAAGGCTGCCGCGCAGGCAAACGTCCGCTCGGCGATCCCGTCGATCGAGAC
>JAWVCV010000261.1:0-2984 GCA_033858115.1 Gaiellaceae bacterium | reverse complement strand
AGCAGCACGCCCTTCGGGATCCGCGCGCCCAGCGCCTGGAACTTCTTCGGGTTCTCGAGGAACTCCTTGATCTCGTGTAGCTCCTCGACCGCCTCGTCGGCGCCCGCGACGTCCTTGAAGCCGATCTTCGGTGAGTCGGGCGTCATCCGCTTCGCACGCGACTTCCCGAAGCTCATCACCTTGGAGCCGCCACCCTGGACCTGGTTCATCAGGAAGATCCAGAAGCCGAAGAGCAGCACGAACGGGAGCAGCGAGGTGAGGATCGTCCACCACGCGCTCGAGCCCTTGCCCTTGGAGTCGTAGGTGACGTCCTCTTTCCGGAGCGCCAGCTCGACGTCGTGCGCGGACAGGTCGCTCGGGTAGTTCACCTTGACCTTCTTGCCGCCGACCAGCGTGCCTTCGATCTGCTGCCGGTTCGGGGTGAATTGCGCTTCCTGGACGTCACCGGCTTCGACGCGATTGATGAAGTCCGAGTAGGTGATCTTCTGCTGGGCATCGCGGCGCGGGATCAGCGTCTGGCTCGCCAGGTAGACGAGCAGGACAATCACGATCAGGGGGAACAACGCGCTGCGGAAGAATCTGTTCACGGGTCAGGTGAGGGTAGCAGCCTGCGGCCGCGTGACCCTCTCGGCGAAGGTTCGGAGGCGGCCGCTTAATCCCTGCTCAATGCGGTGGAATCAGGCTCGGATGCAGCACCGCGACATAGGGCAGGTTGCGGTATCGCTCGTCGAAGTCGAGCCCGTAGCCGATCACGAACTTGTTCGGGATCTCGAAGCCCACGAAGCGGACTGGGACCTCGACCTCACGGCGCGCCGGCTTCGTCAGCAGGGCGCAGACCTCGAGCGACGCCGGCTTGCGCGCCTTCAGGCTGCGCATCAGATACGACAGCGTCAGGCCCGAGTCGATGATGTCCTCGACCACGAGCACGTCGCGGCCGGCGATGTTCTCGTCCAGGTCCTTGAGGATGCGCACGACGCCGGACGAGTCCGTGCCGGCCCCGTAGCTCGAGATCGCCATGAAGTCGATCTCGCACGGGATCGTCAGCTCGCGCATCAGGTCGGCCATGAAGAACACGGCTCCCTTGAGCACCCCGACGAGAAGCAGATCACGGCCCTCGTACTCGCGGGAGATCTCGACCCCGAGCTCCGCGATCCGCGCCTGGAGCGCATCCGGCTCGATCAACACCTCGCCAACGGCATCGGTCACCGTCTCCACGTCACGACTCCTTCCCAGCCGGGAGCCTCGGCAATGCCGGGAACCGCGACGACCTCCTCGCCGCAGACGACGAGCGGCCAGCCGTCACGGTCGGTCCTGGGCACCTTCGCGTCCACGAGCAGATCCTGCACTTTCTTCCGGCGGCCTGCGAGACGATCCCCCGGTCTGCGCGCCCGAACCTCGAGACCGGGGCGGTCGGACTCGATCCGCCACGGCCCCCACTCCACCGTGCCCTCGAGGCGCAGTGTCTCGTACTCCCGCACGGCGCGGATCCCGCCGCCGAGGTCGGCGGCCTTCGTCCCCTCTCGCGAGGCGAGCAGCTCCGCAAGGGTGCGCTCGAGCGTCCGCGGCAGACGCGGCCGCTCGTCGGCCAGCGCCAGCAGCGAGGCGCGGGCGCGCGGGTCGAGCCGCTCGAGCAGCGGCAGGATCTCGTCGCGGATCAGACCGCGCTTCGTGTCCGGATTCGACGAATCCTCCCGGTAGGAGAGCCCGCGCTCGTCGCACCACGCGCGGGTCTCTTCGCGCCAGACGGAGAGCAGCGGGCGAACGACGCCGTCCTCCCGCTTCCGCTTGATCCGCTGCGGCGCCCCCGAAGCGACGAGGCCGAGCAGCGCCGACTCGACCTGGTCCGAGGCCGTGTGACCGGTTGCGCGCAACCGGTCGGTCGCGAGCGCGTAGCGGAGCTCCCGCAGCCGCGCCTCGAGGGAACTCAGCCGCGCCTCGAGAGAACTTTGTGTTTCAGAAACACAAGCTTCGACGACCTCGGCGCCGAAGGACCGCACGCAGAAGCGCGCGTCCTCGTCCGACTCGGCGCCACGAAGGCCGTGCGCCACATGCAACGCCGACACGCGGTAGCTGAGGCCGCGCAGGACATGCCAGAGACAGGTCGAGTCGGCGCCGCCGGAGACGAAGACCGTCACGTCGCCGCGGGGCTCGATCAGCCCGTGTTCGCGAATGAAAGCCTCGACACGCTTCTCCACGGCCTCAGTGTGCCTCAGAAGGATGGCGTTGCCGCCCATTCCTCGAGGACGCCGACAGCCGCCGAGAGCTCCGCATCCGGCAATCGAAGCACGGTCGCGTAGTCGACCTGGTCGGCGCGGCTCTTCGGCGCGATGCCCTGCGCCGCGTCGCGGATGTAGGCGATCGGCAAGGAGTGCGCGACGAGCAGGATCGTCTCCTCCGGCCGCGCGAGCAGCTTCGCAAAGCCGCGCGCGTACCGGGCCGCGATGTCGCCGCGGTGCTCGCCGCCGGGCGGCGCCTCGAGAGGCCCGCGCTCCCACACCCACTCGCGATAGGCAGCGAGCGGCCCGCCCTCGAACTCCCCGTAGCGAGGGTCGTTCAGCTCCGGGACGACGACGAAGCGGATATCGCGGCCGTCCAGCGCGAGCTCCGCGGTCTCGCGCACGCGCTCGAACTCCGTGACCGCGCAGAGATCGATCGCCTCGCCGCGCAGCGCCTCGCCGAGGGCCTGCGCCTGGGCGCGCCCAGCGTCGGTGAGCGGACAGCCGACGCCCGGGTCGCCGTTCACCAGCTGCCTGGCGCTGAACTCGGACTCGCCGTGCCTCGCGACGAGCAGCGTCTTCATCCGAGACCAGCGAGTACTGGGGGACCCGGCGAACCGCTCTCCATGCGCCGATTCTGCCAGCCGCTGTCTCGGCCGGAGGCGCTCGTGGGAGAAGTACGCGGTTCCCCCACGCCTAGAGGAGCACGCTCCTGTACTCGAGCACACGTTGCATGCCGACCTTGTCGTAGAGCCCGATCGCGGCCTC